>NZ_RZOF01000115.1:0-16196 GCF_003998955.1 Mesorhizobium sp. M4B.F.Ca.ET.017.02.2.1
GCCCTCGGCGATGATCGACGGTCCGAATTTCGCCCGTGCGGCGTCCACCAGCGAGGCGGCGGCGTCGATATCGCTGTTGGCCATGTGAACGCGCGGATTGTTCTCGCGCGCCAGCCCGATCGCCTCGTCGAGCGACCGCGGCAGCGCCGCGGAGACATCGCCCGGCCGCGAAGCATTGGTCAGCGGCTTGCCGACGGTCTTGAAGAACCGGATCTTGGCCGCCTCCAGTTCCTCCGTGGCCTCCTGCATGCGCGCCTTGGCGGCGAACAGCCGCTCCTCGGCCTGCTGCCGGTCGGCCTCGTTCAGCGCGCCGCCGGCGATGCCTTGCTGGATGTCGCCGAGAATGGCCTGATGGAAGCCGAGGTTCTTTTTCGCCTCGGCAACGATCGAACCCTGCAGCATGTATTCGAGGTAGTCCTGGACCACCGAGAGGCCGATGAATTCGGACCGCTCCAGAACTCGGAACGAGGCGCCGTCGACGCGCGAGGCCTGGCGGTTCAATTCGGCTCGCCGTCCGCCGCTGTCATAGAGCGTCTGTGAGATCGTCAGATCGGTTTCGGCCGGATAGAGCGCGTCATCCTCGATGGAAAGGGCGCGCCGGTCCGGATTGTCGAGACGGCGGACACCGGCCGATGCTTCGGCATCGACACTGGGAAGGTAGAGACCCTTCGCCTGCCGCAACTCGAATTCGATTGCTTCGCGGTTCTGGATGGCCTGGCCGATCTCCGGATTGGATTCGACCGCGACTGCAATGGCTTCCTTGAGTGTGAGCGCGCTGGCAGTCCCACAAGCCAGCATCGAAACTGTGATGGCAAGCGCAATACGCCAGCCAACGGTGACCTTACCCGTCCTGTTCATTTTAACCCCGTGACTTTTATCCCAGCGCCCTTGTTTTTTTTGTAAGGCGCTTTTTGCCCAAGCCTGCCACCGGAGCTTGGGACGAGTATCTACCAGATTTTTCGAGGATGTGAGCACTTAATGAAATAGGGGCCGCCGAAAGCGGGGATTCCCGTCATTACACACGGCGGTTGTAGCAAAAATGGCACAGAAAGTAGGGGCCGCTGCTCGACATTTGGCGCGAAAGGAACGCCAGTTGCCTTGAAAGGAGCACAAGTACCCGCCCCCCAAGCAAAGTACAAAACCGCGTCCACGTAGAATCGCGACCGGCGCCGATCGATGTTTCGGCTTTGGCAGGGCGGCGCGCTTTCGGGGCACGGCGCGAAGACTTGCTTGGGTCGGTCATCATGATGCCATGTGCTGGCGTAAGAACGCGCCATGCGGAGGGAAAACCGCGGCGCGCTTTCCTGGAATTGCGCTAAATCCCAGAGAAATTGTCGCCGTTTTGCGGGTTTCATTGGCAATGAAGGGCGGTTGCCTGTTATTGCCGCTTCAAATCAAAAAGCATGGACGTTTCCGCATGACCAATGTCGCCCTGACCGGGCTTGCCCGCGATCTCGCCAGACGGGCCGCCGAGGGCCGTCCGGTGCGTATCGGCGTCATCGGCTCCGGCGAGATGGGCACCGATCTGGTGACGCAAGGCATGCTTATGCCCGGCATTTCGGTCGCCGCCATCTCGACGCGGCGCCCGCACACCGCCCGCGAGGCGATCCGCATCGCCTATGGCGACGAGGCGATGGCGGCCGAGGCCGACACCGCATCGAAGGTCAGCAAGGCGATCGAGGGCGGCAAGATCGCCATCACCTCCAATGAGATGCTGGTCACCAATCCACTGATCGACGTCGTCATCGACGCAACGGGGAAACCCGGCGTCGCCGCCGATTTCGACCTGATGGCGATGGAGCACGGCAAGCATCTGGTGATGATGAATGTCGAGGCCGACGTCACCATTGGCTGCTATCTGAAACAGCAGGCCGACCGGCTCGGCGTCGTCTATTCGGTCGGCGCCGGCGACGAGCCGTCGAGCTGCATGGAGCTGATCGAGTTCGCCTCGGCGCTCGGCTACACCATCGTCTCGGCCGGCAAGGGCAAGAATAATCCGCTCAACCATGACGCGGTGCCGGACGACTACCGCGAGGAGGCGCTGCGCCGCAACATGAACCCGCGCATGCTGGTCGAGTTCGTCGACGGCTCAAAAACCATGGTCGAGATGTGCGCCATCGCCAACGCCACCGGTCTGGTGCCGGATGTTCCGGGCATGCATGGTCCCAAGGCCGACCGCGACGAACTCGCCAAAGTGCTGATCCCGAAGGAGGATGGCGGCATCCTGTCGAAAAAGGGCGTTGTCGACTACACGATCGGCAAGGGCGTGGCGCCCGGCGTCTTCGTCATCGTAGAGGCGACGCATCCGCGCGTCATCGAACGCATGGACGACCTGCATGTCGGCCACGGCCCCTATTACAGCTTCTTCCGACCCTATCACCTGACCTCGTTGGAAGTGCCGCTGACCGCCGCCCGCATCGTGCTCCACGGCCGGCCCGACATGGTGCCGCTGCCGAAACCGGTGGCCGAGGTCTGCGCGGTGGCAAAGCGCGATCTGACAGCGGGCGAGACCTTCGACGCCATCGGCGAGACCTGCTACCGCTCCTGGACGATGACGGTCACCGAAGCCCGCGCCACCCGCGCCGTGCCGGTCGGCCTGCTCGAGGGCGGCAACGTGCTGAAGCCGGTCCGAAAGGGCGAACTGCTGACGGCGGACAATGCCGCGCCCGATGAGACGACCAGGCTGTACGCCCTGCGCCGCAAGCAGGACGAGATGCTGTACGGGGCTTAAGATCCTCCAAATATCGGGACTCTCACCATGCTTGCCTCAGCCGCGTGACGTTACGTGCTGGCCTTGCCATGACAAAGTGACTATACTGTAGTGACAAGGACGCTTTGGAACCGGCAGATGAATCTCCAGATCAGGGATCCGCGCGCACGCGAATTGGCAAGACGGCTTGCCGAGAAGCGCAAGATTTCGATGACTGAGGCGGTTATCGAAGCTCTCGAATCCGAATTGCAGCGCGAACGTCAGCGCATCCCTCTCGCCAAACGGCTCGCCGTCATCGCCGAGGACTTCCGGGCCAAGGCAGGCCAGGGCGGCCGGGCTATGAGCAAGGACGAGATCGACGAGATGTGGGGACATTCCTGATGTTCGTCGACACCTCGGTGGTTGTCGCTATTCTATCGGGAGAACAGGACGCCGACGAATGGAGTAACCGGATCGAGCAAGCGCCGAGCAGGATGACCTCAGCACTTGTGGTGCTCGAAGCAGCTATGCGTCTGTCTACCAAGCTTTCGGTCGAGCCGCTGGTTGCCGAGACGGTGATCGGGGCGTTCCTGCACGAGGCCAATATCGAGATTGTACCGATCGGCGCCGGCGAAGCCAGACTCGCGGTCAAGGCCTTTTCAGACTATGGCAAGGGGCGTGGGCATCCAGCCCAGCTTAACCTTGCCGACTGCCTCTCCTATGCCTGCGCGAAAAGTCACGGCATGCCGCTGCTCTACAGGGGCAACGATTTCTCGCGAACCGATCTCGCTTAGTTTCATTTCCCGAGCTCTATCGACCTCAGCCGCGCCGCCTCCACCGCTTCGGTCAAAAGCTTGGTCAGCCGCTCCCCGCCCATCAGCACGCCAAGGGCGGCCGCCGTCGTGCCGTTCGGGCTGGTCACCTGCTGGCGCAGCACGCCGGGATCCTCGTGGCTTTCGGCGGCGAGCGAGGCGGCGCCATAGACCGTCTGCATGGCGAGCAGGCCGGCGGTCCTGGCCGGCAAGCCGGCCTTCTCGGCCGCAGCCGTCAGCGCCTCGATGAAATGGAAGATGTAGGCCGGGCCGGATCCGGACACCGCGGTCACCGCGTCCATCAGGCCCTCGTCGTCGATCTCGGCCACTTGGCCGCTGGCCGACAACAGGTCGGCGACGAAACGCTTCGTCTCGTCCGACACAAGCGGGTTGCAGAACACCACCATCATGCCCTTGCCGATGGCGGCCGGCGTGTTCGGCATGCAGCGCACGATCGGCGCGCTGTCGCCCAATATGCTCGTGAACGTGGCGACTGGTGTGCCGGCGGCAACGCTGAGGAAGGTGGTGCGGCCATCGCCGAAACGCGTGTAGGCAGCTGTCACTTCGCGGATCACTTGCGGCTTTACCGCGATGACGGCGAGGGAAGGCACCGCATCGGCTGGAATTCCGGCGGCATCGGCGGCGACGCCGCAGCCCAGCGCCTCGGCCCGCTTGCGCAACGCGTCATTGGGCTCGACCACGAACACGGATTGCGGTGCAAGCTTGCCGGATTTCAGCCAGCCCGAGAGCATGGCGAAACCCATATTGCCGCAGCCGGCGAGAACAAGCCTGATCGTCATTTGGAAGCCTCCGCAGGAACGGCCTTCCCATAGACGCTTGCGGCGTGGCGGGAAAGCCCCGTCGAAGCCAGGTCAGGAAGGGCGGCGCACCGCCAGCGGCCGCAGCGACACCTGCCTCAACCCGAGCACGCTGAGCACGAAGAACAGCCAGACTGGGTCGGCGCGGCGGAAGAAGAAGCTTTCGAGGAAGCCGTTCAGCGCCGCGAACAGCAGCACCATCATGAAGAAGTCGCCGAGATAGATGTTCTCCTTGCGCAGCGGGATGCGCATGTAGTCGCGCAGCGGCGCGATCAGGAAGGTGTAGACCGCCACGCAGAGCGCCGGGATTCCCATCAGCACCGCGATGTCGAGATAGCCGTCATGGCCGTGCACGATGGTCCTGATGTCCCAGGGCCGGTCGAAGGGCTGATCCTGGTTGAGCAGCAGCGGCGTTCCCCAGAAGCTTTCATAGCCGTAGCCGGTCCATGGCTTCTTCGCCAGCATGTCGCCGGCGAACTCCCACAGCGTCGTGCGCCCGGTATAGGTAAGGTCGGGAAAATAGACAGCCGCCAGGTGCTTCACCGGCGGGATGAAGACGATGCCCAGCGTGCCAACCGCCGTGGCGATGATCGCCAGCGCGAACAGGACCGGTGTGCCGAGCCGCATGCCGATCAGGCTCGGCAGCACCACGATCAGGATCGAGAACGGCACCAGCCCGACCGTCGTCTTGGAGCCGGTGTGCAGCATGAAGATCATGGCGGCGGCAAAGATGCCGGCGCCCCAGAGCTTGTCGCCGCGCCGGTAGAGGTAGAGGCCGGCGAAGCTGAAGCAGGCCATGATCGGCCCGGCGATGTTCTTGTGGGTGAAGACGCCGCGCCAGAGACCGGCATGTTCGGGTTCCTGCGAGTCGGCCGTGTGCATCGCCTCATGCGGAAAGACGATCAGCCCGACATAGGAGAGGCCGATCACGACGACGGCGGTGAAGATGACGACCTTCGAGAAACTATCGGCGTCGCGCGGCAGCGCCAGGATCGTCGCCATGGTCAGGATGCCGATCAGCGTGAACGAGGCGGCGCGCATCGCGGTCGGCGGGTCGGTCGCCAGCACCACCGACAGCATGAAGCAGCCGAGCATCAGCATCCAGGACGGGCTGAAGAGCGAGCGCGCCACGCGCGGGTCGGCGAAGGCCATCAGCGCGAAGATCGAGATCGCGCCGAGCGAGCTGAAACCCAGCTGATTGACGATGTCGCCGCCCTGGCCCGTCAACTCGGCGCCGGCCGGCTGGAAGGGCCGGAACGACACCAGGATGACGGTGAACAACAGCGCAGCGATCGCGGTCGCCACGCCCGCGCGGGTGAATGCCGCGCTGAGCGGCGCCCGCTCAGTTCTTCTCAGGCTGTCGGTATTGCTCATTGGCATATCCGAATTCGGCCATCACACGGCCAAGCGCGACATGGACGGGGTAGAGCGCCGTCGCCAACGATCCCGTCCGCGCCAGCCGAACGGCGCCGCGCAGCGGCGAGGCGGCAAGCAGCACCAGGCTCTTGGCGAACACTTTTGCGCCGGCAAGCGGAGTGCCGGCGCGCTTCTTCTTCTCGACCAGCGTCGAGATGACGCCGTTGCGCAGGCTGCGGGCGCGGATCCAGTCTGCCTCGACGCGCCGGGCGGGCACCGTTTCGTGCACTTTGGCCTCGGCGCACCAGCCGAGCACGAAACCCTTGGCGGCCGCACGGCTGAGGAAATCGGAATCGCCGCCGCCCATGAAGTTGAAGCGGAGGTCGAGGAAGGCCGGGCCCATGGCGGTCAGCACATGGCGCCCGACCAGCAGGTTGCCGGACGAATAGAGCGCGGCAACCCGTCCGGTCTCCCGGTGGGGCGGCGCGAACACCGGGTGCTCGGCCCATCTGGCATGCGCCGGCTCAGCGAACACCGGCACCTGCGGGCCGCCGACGATGTCGGCGCCGAGCGTTTCAGCTGCCCTGCACATGCGCTCCAGCCAGTCGGGGTCGGCGATTTCGTCGTCGTCGATGACCAGCAGGTGCCGAAAGTTGGGAAAATGCAGGATCGCCGTTTGCCATCCGGCATTGTAGGCGCTGCAATTGCCGCGCTCATGCGCGACGATGACAAGACCTGACATCTCGCCGCGCTCGAAGGACGGGATCACGGCTTTGGCGCCGTCGCGCGCCTCGGCCTCGTTCTCCATCACGATGACGGCGAAGCGTCTCGCGGTCCGCTGCGCCTTCAGCGACGCCAGCGTCGCCAGCACCTGTTCCGGCCGCTTGAAGGTCGGCAGCGTGACGACCGCCTCGATCGTCTCGGCGGCAAGCCCAGGCGAGCGTCCCGCGATCGATACAGAACCGTCCGATGGCAAGGGGATCATGCGCTCCAGCCGCAAGGGGTGATTTTGGCCCTCGATAGCATCGCGATGATAACGTTTCGTTAATCACCTTTCACGGCGGGGTCCGCGAAACCGAGACTCCCGGTGACGATCGGGTTCACTTAATCAAGGGGTCACCCCGCTTTGCTATCTGGGTTGCACTGGATAGGTGAGATGCATCTGCTGTTCGCCACATCGATCGTGCCCGACGGCGCTCTCGCTTCGGGCTATGAGATTGCCAACGCCGCGATCATCGACGCGTTGCGGCGCGCCGGCGTGCGCGTCACCGTGGTTGGCTTCAATTGGCCGGGAAAGCCCGCGGCCGATCCCGACAACACCATCGTGCTCGGCGCCGTCGACGTGCGTACCGAAAGCGCAGCGCCGCTGCAGAAGCTCGCCTGGGTGGCCAAGGCGATGGTCTCCGGCCTCACCTTCGCCTCGGCCAAGCTGCGTGTCGTTTCCGATGCCGAGGTCCGTGCCGCGATCGGGCGCGCCGGCCCGGTCGACGGCTATGTCCTGAACTCGGTGCAGTTCGCCGGCGCCTTCGAGACGCTCTTCGGCGACCGGCCGTCGATCTTCGTCGCTCATAATGTCGAGCACCGCTCGGCCGAGGAGAACGCCGCCAATGCGCGAAGCCTGCTCCAGCGGTTCCTGTTTCGCCGCGAGGCGAGGCTGCTCAAGGTCATGGAAGAGCGGCTCTGCCGCCAGGCGCGCTTCGTCTTCACCCTGGCCGAGGAAGACCGCGCGGCATTGGGCGTCGCCTCCGCCGATCGCTCGGCCGTGCTGCCGCTGGTGACCCGCACCCTTGCGCCGGCGCCGGCCGGTTCGCGGCGCATCGACTGTGACGCTGCCCTGATCGGCACCTGGACCTGGCAGCCGAACCGCATCGGGCTCGACTGGTTCCTGCAAAAGGTCGTACCGCACCTGAGGCCCGATTTCCGCATCAGGATCGCCGGCGGCATGCCCTCGGGCATCACGTCCACCCATCCCGGCGTCGAATTCGTCGGCCGCGTGCCCGACGCGCAGGACTTCGTGCGCGCCGCCGCCGTCATTCCGCTGATCAGCACCGCCGGCAGCGGCGTGCAGCTCAAGACCATCGAGACTTTCGAGCTCGGCCTGCCGTCCGTCGCCACCAGCCGCTCGCTGCGCGGCATCGGCCATCGCCCGGACAATTGCGTCGTCACCGACGATCCGATCGCCTTTGCCGCCGCGCTCGAGGCCGCCGCCGCGAAGGGCAGGGATGTCGATGGCAGCGCCTTCCATCGCCGGCAGGTCAAGGCGCTCGATGCCGCGATCAGGCTCGGCCTGGAGAAGCTCGGTGCGGTCCGGCAGGAGGCGTTCGCATGAACATGCACGCCACCCGCAAGGCGTTCGGGTCCGACACGTTGAAGACCATCCTCGGCATTCCCGTGCTCGCCATCCGCTGGGACGACGCGATCGCGCTGCTGACGCGGCTGGTCGCCGAGCGGCGCTTCACCAAAGTCAGTTTCCTCAATGCCCACAATGCCAACATCGCCTGCACCGATCCGGTCTTCGCCGAGGCGCTGGACGATTTCCTCATCCTGCCCGACGGCATCGGCGTCGACATGGCGGCCAAGCTGCTCTACGGCGCGCCGTTTCCGGACAACCTCAATGGCACCGACTTCGTGCCTGCCTTCCTGCAGGCCTCGTCGCGGCCGCTGACCGTCGGCCTGCTTGGCGCTACCCGCGTCAACGCCGAGGCGGCATCGGTCAAGCTTGCCGCGCTCGCCGTGCAGCACAGGTTCGTGGTCATCCATGACGGCTATTTCTCCGCCGCCGAGGAGCCGACGATCGTCGACAGGATCGCTGCCTTGCGGCCGGACGTGCTGCTCGTCGCCATGGGCGTGCCGCGCCAGGAATTGTGGATCGCGCGCCACATCGATGCCCGCCACTGCACGTTGCCGATCGCCGTCGGCGCGCTGCTCGATTTCCTGAGCGGCACGGTGCCGCGCGCGCCGCCGTGGATGCGCCGTCTCAGGCTCGAATGGCTGTTCCGGCTGCTGATCGAGCCAGGTCGCCTCTGGCGCCGCTACGTCGTCGGCAATCCGCTGTTCCTGTGGCGCGTCGCCAGGCAGAAACTCTCGGGCGCCGGAGCGCGTCCTTGAACAGCCGCTTCGTCCCGGGTGCAGCGACAGAAGTCCAGCGGCTTCCGCAGGCGCCGACGGCCGCGGTGGTGACCGCCAGCTACGCGCCGGATTTCGAGCGCTGCCGGCTGCTGTGCGAGACGATGGACCGGCAGCTTTCCGGTGTCGCGCGCCACTACATACTGGTCGAGCATCGCGACGTGGCGCTGTTTCGCCAATTGGAGAACGCCCGCCGCATCGTCGTCGACGAGCGCGATCTGCTGCCGCGCTGGCTGCATGTCCTCGACGACCCGCTCAGCCTGTTTCGCCGCCGCGTTTGGCTCAGCCTGAAGACCCAGCCGCTGCGTGGCTGGCATGTGCAGCAGCTCCGCCGCATCGCCATCGCCGCGCACGCGGCGGAGGACGTGCTGATCTTCTGCGATTCCGACGTCGCCTTCCTCCGGCCGTTCGACGCGAACGCCTTCTGGGGCGACGGCAAGGTGCGGCTGTTCCGGCGCGACGGCGTCCTGGCGAACGATGGCCATGACGAACATCGCATCTGGTCGCGCAATGCCGGCGCGACGCTCGGCATCGACGCCTCGAAAGTCTCTGCCCACGACTACATCTCGACGCTGATCGCCTGGCGCCGCGAAACCGTGACGGCGATGTGCGACCGGATCGAGAAGCTGCATGGCCGCGACTGGGTCGCGGTTCTCGGCTCGGCGCGCCGGTTCTCCGAATGCATGATCTACGGCCGCTATGTCGACGAGGTGCTGGAGGGCGCCGGCCATTTCCACGGTTCGGAAGAATTCTGCCATGTCCACTGGACCGGCGAGGCGCTGTCGGACGATGACTTCCGCCGTTTCGTCGCCGCCATGGCACCCGAACAGGTGGCGATCGGCATGCAGTCCTTCATCGGCACCGACATCGGCCGCATCCGCCGTCTGATCGATCTCGACTAGCCTAGGCAGGAATTAGATGGCCTTGGCCGGCCTGCGCATCGCCGAGTAAGTGAGAAACGCCGAGGCGAGATAGAGCAGCAGGAAGACGACGTTGAGCGACAGCACCAGATTGGACGTGTCGGCGATCGTCGTCAGCACATAGATCAGGAGCACCGCCTTCAGCCCGGCAAGCAGGCCGAGATTGAGCGCCCGGACGGCGGTCTGGCCGCGCGCGAACAGCAACTCGGCCTGGTATTCCACCAGATTGCGCAGGCCGGGCACGCAAATGGCCAGCGCCACCAGCGGCGCCGCCTCCGCGACATTCCTGCCCAGCGCGTTGGGGAAGAAATGCAGCACGATGCCGAGCGCGGCGAGCGCCAGCGTCGAGACCAGGAACACGCCGCCCTCGATGCCGCTCTTGACGGCCAGCCGCGACAAGAGCTCCGGTGCCCGCATCATCCGCTGCACCAGCATCATCGAGAAGGTGCGGATCGGGATCGCCGTCAGGTCGACGAGGCGCATGATGATGGCGTAGATGCCGGCGAGATGAGCGCCGCCGATCGACAGCACCAGCAGCTTGTCGAACTCCATCTGCAGGTAGAACAGCACCTCGGCACCGGCGACATAGACGGAATCGGCGAGCCGCCTGAGATAAAGCTCGATGCGCAGCCGCAGCCGCTGTCGCGGATAGAAGAAGCCGAAGGCGATGACGAGCGAAGCCGCGTTGGCGCCGATATAATACCAGGACCAGACACCGACGCTGTGCTGCGCCGCCAGCATGAACAGCACCGCGCCGAGCGCCCTTAGCGCCGTCGCCAGGATCGCCAGCACGGCGGCCCGGCCGAACTTGCCGAGCCCGTTGTTGACGATCAGCGCCACCTCGACCGGCCGCCACAGCAGCGCCTCGGCGAAGACGACGGCGGCGAACACCGGCAGCGGCACGGCGCCGGCGAAGAAGATCAGGTAGACGACGTAGGATGCCGCCGCCAGCACCGGCAGCGAGACGGCGCCGAGCAGCAGGAAGCCGGCGGTGAAGGCGCCGATCAGATTGGGGCGGATCGTGGCGGTGCGGTAGAGCGCCGAGATAAAGCCGAAGGCGAGGATGCGCGACAGCATGACGCCCGCCGCCGAAGCGGTGGCGAACATGCCGAATTCGGCGATCGACAGCGTGTTCGCGAGCGCGATGAAATAGGCGAGCGAGAACACCAGCCGCCCGCCCGCGCCGCTGATCGCCGAGAAATAGTCGAAAACCAGCTTCCGGCGCGCGGCCACGAAGGCGCCGATCCGGGCGAGGCTCCGCCTCTGCTCTATGTCGCTGGCTTGGGTCATAGGTGCGCCGGACCATAGGCCGGAAAGCTTAACGTGCCGTTCTGGAGCGGCTTCGATTGCGCTCGAAAACCATGCAATCAAAGCGCGAAAACTCTCCTCTCCGGGACCGAAAATTAACCTTTTGTTTTCTATGCCTGTTTAGCGTGACTTAACGATTGGCCGACCGCCTCTCCCAAGCCGCCGAAGAGTAAAGCTCCAAGACAATGGTCGACAGGGACAACCGTGAGGATTGGAGGCGCGAGCGCTCGCTGCTGGCGCTCGGTGAGGCCATGCGCGGCGAGGACGACGCCTCGCTGGTGGCGATCGGCGACCGCGCGAACCAGTTGTGGCGCGAGGATGCGGCGGAGCGCCACCGGCTTGCACGCGCGCAGCGCGAGACCCGCTCGGCACCGTCCGCCGACACGGAGCCGGGCGGCCTTCAGGCCGACCACCAACCGATATCTCACGAGCCGCGCATCGGGGATGACTGGACCGCGCGAACTAGTTACGCACAGACGCATGCGCGCGAGGAGCCGGAGGAACTTTCGCATGGTCGCGCGCCTCAGGCCGCGCTCGATCCGCGACAGGCTTCGAACGCGCGCCGGCCCGCACTCGAGGATGCCGACGACCAGCAGTGGAAGCCGCTGATCGACCCGATGCAGGTCGTGCGCGGCATTGCCCGCTCGAAGGCGCTGATCCTTTCGACGACGATCCTCGGCGCGGCGCTCGGCGTCGCCATCGCTCTGTCGACGCCGAAGAAATACGAGGCCACCGCCGAGCTCATCGTCGATCCCCGCGACCTCAAGCTCACCGATCGCGATCTCACCCAGAACGTTGTCGCGTCCGACGCGACGCTGGCGATCGTCGAGAACCAGGTCCGCGTGCTTACCTCCGGCACGGTCCTCAACAAGGTCGTCGACAAGCTCAACCTCACCAACGATCCCGAGTTCAACGGGCAAGGCTCCGGCGGTCTCGGCGTGATGTCGATGATCCGTTCGATCCTGTCGCGCCATGATGCCGGAGCCGCCGACGAGGGCCGCCGCCGTGCGCTCGCCGTCGGCAATCTGGCGGAAAGCCTGTCGGTCGAGCGTGGCGGCAAGACCTTCGTCATCTCGGTCGGCGCCACCACCCAGAATGGCGAGAAGTCGGCCCTCATCGCCAACACGATGACCGACGTCTTCCTGCAGACCTTCGGCCAGATCCAGTCCGACACCGCCGGCCGCGCCACCGACGAGCTGACCGCGCGGCTCGACGAATTGCGCAAGGGCGTCGAGGCTGCCGAGCGCAAGGTCGAGGATTACCGCGCCACGCACGACCTCGTCGACGCGCAGGGCCATCTGATCAGCGACGACCAGATGCTGAAGCTCAACGAGCAGCTTTCCGTCGCCCGCGCCCGCACGCTGGAACTCAACGCGCGGGCGGCTTCAGCGCGTTCGCTCAGCGTCAATTCGGTCCTCAACGGCACCTTGCCGGAGGAGATCAACTCCAACACCATGGGCGAGCTGCGCGCGCAATATGCGGCGCTGAAGCAGGAAGCCGACCGCGCCGCGGTACGGCTCGGGCCGCGCCATCCCGAACTGCAGGCGCTCAGCGCCCAGCTCGCCGGCGCGCGCGACCGCATCGCCGGCGAATTGCAGCGCATCGCCTCTTCGCTGCAGGTCGACCTGAAGCGCTCGGTCCAGCTGGAGCAGGATCTTGCCTCCCGCCTGGCGCAGGCCAAGGTGCAGAGCGGCGACGTCAACAACGCCCTGGTCTCGCTGCGCGAGCTGGAACGCGAGGCCGCCGCCAAGCGCTCGGTCTACGAGGCTTTCCTGCTGCGCGCCAAGGAGACCGGTGAGCAGAAGGACATCAACACCGCCAACATCAACGTCATCTCCAAGGCCTTCGCACCGCTGGAGGCCAAGGGGCCGTCGCGCGCCATGCTGGCGCTTGCCGGCCTGCTGCTTGGTTTTGCTGCGGGTGTCGGGCTCGGCGGCATGCGCGGCGCCTATGAGAGCCTGCGCGAAACCGCGACCTCGCGCTCGCGTCGCCGCGCAAACGACGACCACAAGCCGGCGGTCGAAGACAAGGTCTATCGGGCGCCACCGCCTGTTCCGCTGCCACGGTCGCAGCCGCGCGCTCCATTGCCGCCTCCACCATCGCCCGCCGCGACCACCGGGGCTGAACGTTCGGGGCCGGTTGGCGCCTTGCTTTCGGCAGTGCGCGGGATGATGCCCGGCAAAAGGCAAAAGCACGTCGATCCCGGCAAGGTCACGGAACGGCCCGCGGCCTATCAGCCGCGTCAATTCCAGCAGGACGAGCCGCCTCGGCGGCCGGCCACCTATTCCTCTCCGCGCACGCAGGCCTATGACAATGAGCCCGGCTATCGGCCGGCACGGCCCGAACAGACACCGCCGGCCAGCCATGCCTATCCGCCGGCGGCAACTTCGTCTGGCGGGCAGGGGACCAATCCTCGGGATCAACTGGCGCCGCAGGCGCCGAACACCGACGAGCAGCAAGGCCAGATCGACGAGATCCGCGAAAGCCTGCGCGAATTCCGCGAAGCGGTGCGCGAGCTCACCGAAAGCCGTTCGAACCGCCGCTATTTCTAAATCCCGCCCCATCCGATAAAAGCGGCCGGTTTCGAGTTTACGGCATGCGACGGCGTTTTGACGGGATTGCCCGCCGGAATTTTCGTGAAAATGCCGCTCGACATGTCGCCCGAACCGCGCGGGTTTCGGGTCTGTGAAACAATGAGACAAGGCGGTCGCATGAATCCCAAGGATGCGACGTGCTTTGATGGATGAGTTGAAGGTGGTTCATGGCCGAAGTGATTGACGGGAAGAGCGTCGCCGAAGACGTGGTTGGCAAGGTCAAGGCACTGACCGCGGAACTGGCGGGCAAGGGCGCGACCAAGCCCGGCCTCGCCGTGGTGATCGTCGGCGAGGATCCGGCGAGCCAGGTCTATGTCGCCTCGAAATCGCGCACCGCCAAGGAATGCGGCTTCCACTCGCTGCAGCACACGCTGCCGGCCGAGACCTCGGAGGCCGAATTGCTCAAGATCATCGGTGACCTCAACGCCGACCCGTCGATCCACGGCATCCTGGTGCAGCTGCCGCTGCCCGGCCACATCGATTCCGGCAAGGTCATCCAGACCATCGCGCCGGAGAAGGATGTCGACGGCTTCCACTTCATCAATGTCGGCAAGCTCGGCACCGGCGAGCTGGAGACGGCCTTCGTGCCCTGCACCCCGGCCGGCTCGATGCTGCTGATCGAGTGCGTGCGCGGCAAGGACCTGTCCGGTCTCAACGCCGTCGTCGTCGGCCGCTCCAACATCGTCGGCAAGCCGATGGCCAACCTCCTGCTTGCCGCCAACTGCACCGTCACCATCGCCCACAGCCGCACCAAGGACCTGCCGGCGCTTGCCCGCACCGCCGACATCCTGGTCGCCGCCGTCGGCCGTCCGGAAATGGTCAAGGGCGACTGGGTCAAGCCCGGCGCCACGGTCATCGACGTCGGCATCAACCGCATCCCGGCGCCCGAGAAGGGCGAGGGCAAGAGCCGCCTCGTCGGCGACGTCGCCTATGCCGAAGCCGCCAAGGCGGCCGGCGCCATCACCCCGGTGCCCGGCGGCGTCGGGCCGATGACCATTGCCATGCTGATGGCGAACACTGTAGCTTCCGCCTACCTTGCGGCCGGGTTGAAGCGGCCGTCCTTCTGACCGGGAAGCAGCCTACTTGCCGAACCATTCCATTCCCATCGAACGGCCGGTCGCGAACGATTCCGTTCAGGGTGGTCGTCAGTTCGGGTTCCTGCTGGTCGACAAGTTCTCGATGTTCTCGCTGGCCGCGGCGATCGACTGCTTTCGCTCGGCCAACCGCTTGCTTGGCCGCGATGTCTATGGCTGGACGACGATCTCGGCGGATGGCGACGCCGTCATGGCCTCGAACGGCCTGCCGCTGAAGATCGATTATTCCGTCGCCGATATGCCGCCGGTCGACATCCTGTTCGTGTCGGTCGGCCTCTCCATCGAATTCCCGGGCAAGAGCAAGGTGCTGGCGGCGCTGCGCAGCTGGGGCAGGCGCGGCAACGCGCTCGGTGCGCTCTCGGTCGGCTCCTATCTGCTCGCCGAGGCCGGCCAGCTCGACGGCTATCGCTGCACCATCCATTGGGAGAACCGCGCCGGCTTCATGGAGCGTTTCCCGGACATCAACTGCACCGGCAATGTCTTCGAGATCGACCGCAAGCGTTACACCTGCGCCGGCGGCACCACCTCGATCGACCTGATGCTTGAGATCGTGCGCACCGATTTCGGCTCCAACCTCGCCAACGGCGTCGCCAACCAGTTCCAGCACGAGCGCATCCGTTCGGCCGGCGACCGCCAGCGCGTCGGGCCGGAGCGCGACCTCACCGGCAAGTCGGAGAAGCTCAGGCGCATTGTCGAGCTGATGGCCGATCACCTCGACGAGCCGCTGTCGGCGGTCCAGCTCGCCAAGTCGGCGGGCCTGTCGGTGCGCCAGGTCGAGCGCCTGTTCCTGCGCCATTTGAGCGTTACGCCGGGGCGTTACTACATGCGGCTCAGGCTGGAGCGGGCGCGCGAACTGCTGCGCCAGACCAACATGCCGATCCTCGACGTGGCGATCGCCACCGGCTTCACCTCGCACTCCTATTTCGCGCAGAGCTACCGGCTGCAGTTCGGCCGCCCGCCGTCGGAAGAGCGCCGCACCACCTACTGAGCGATGAGCCGCCGTCCGTGGTGCCTGTGCGCAAGGCCGCGTGCGGGCTTGTCTCCACAGGCCGGGTCAAATACCTTCGCGCCGCGGACCAGAGGGGTTTCCTAGGAGAGTTTCATGATGCGATTGGCACGGAGCGTCGCCACGGCGATTCTCCTTTTGTCGACGACCACGTTCGGCTTTGCCGCCAACAAGGTCATCATCATTCTCGATGCGTCGGGCTCGATGTGGGCGCAGATCGACGGCAAGCCGAAGCTCGAGATCGCGCGCGAATCGCTGCGCACCGTGCTGCAGTCGGTGCCGGGCGACGACGAGATCGGCTTCATGGCCTACGGTCATCGCCAGAAGGGCAGCTGCGAGGACATCGAGCTGATCGTGCCGCCGCAGGCGGGTTCGGCGAGCGCCATTTCGGCCGCCGCCGACAGCATGAAATTCCTCGGCAAGACGCCGCTGACCGCAGCCGTCAAGCAGGCGGCCGAGGCGCTGAAATACAC
>NZ_RZOF01000116.1:0-16060 GCF_003998955.1 Mesorhizobium sp. M4B.F.Ca.ET.017.02.2.1
CCTGGGCCTGCTGCTGGCCGCCGTCTCCGGTCAGCGCCGGGCGGCGCGGCGCCGCCAGCCTGATATCGCGCTCGACGACGACGTCGGTCGGCCCGCCGATCAGGATGAGATGTTCGATGTCGTCGCGGCGCACCAGCACCAGCCGGCGGTGGCTGTCGACGGCGGTGGCATCCATGACGGCCAGCCTGGTCTTGCGGTTGCGGCCGCCGGCGACGAATGTCCCGAAGGTCAGGCTGCGCACCAGCTTGATGATGAGGAGAACGACCACCAGCAGGACGAGCGCGGCAAACGTCCACAGGATTGCGGCGACATAACCAGGACCCGCCACGCTATCCAGCCACTGCAGCATCGGTGCACCGCCCTTTTTTGAGGTGACGCGACACTAGACCGTGCGGACCGGCCGCCGCAAGTTGGCATCACGCTTCGTGAACAGTTTGAAACACGAATCCACGGCCTGGCGCCATTTTTATCTGACATTTGCCACCGGGGCCTTTTCCGCTACAGGAGAATGTGATTCAACCGGCCGTCCGCGGGGTGTCGGGCACCGGAATCACGAGCAGGGGGCACATGGCCAAGGAAACGCGCGGCGATTTCTATCCGGTACCGATCGTCGACCAGAATACGCGTCCGGGTGCCGTGACCCGGCTTATCATATTCATCGTTGTCCTGACCGGTGCGGCGATCGTTTTCGGGCTTTTCCGCGAGCGCCTTGGCGATCCCTTCCTGCTCGGCATGCTCGGCGTGCTGGCGATGATCGGCGTCGGGTTCCTGTTTGCTACTGCGATCGGCTTCGTTCAGGTCGCGCCGCGTTCGACCAGCGACGAACTTTCGAAAGCCTTCGTCGATTCGATGTCGCAAGGCCTGCTGGTCACCGACACCAAGGGCCGCATCGTCTACGCTAACCGGGCCTACGCCGACATGACGGGCGCTTCGTCGGCGGCCGACCTCAAGACGGTCGAGGGGCTGCTGTCGGACGTTCCCGAAGCCTCGATGACCATCTACCGGCTGGCGTCCGGCCTGCGCGACGGCCAGGCGGGCGACGGCGAGTTCAGGCTTGCGCAGTCCATCCGCCCCGGCGCGGAGCCCGGCGCGCACTGGTACCGCACCCGCGCTCGTGCCTTCAATGTGCCCGGCCAGCGGCTGCCGATGCTTGCCTGGCAGCTTGCCGACATCTCGCAGGAACGGGCCGAGCAGGAGCGTTTCTTCCTCGACCTGCAAAAGGCGATCGACCATCTCGACCATGCGCCGGCCGGTTTCTTTTCCGCCGACCAGGAAGGCCGCGTCACCTACATCAACGCCACGCTCGCCGAATGGCTCGGCATCGATCTGGCAAGCTTCACGCCGGGCGCCGTCTCGCTGCCCGAGATCGTTGCCGGCGACGGCATGGCGCTGGTCCGCTCGGTCAAGGCCGACCCCGGCACCACGCGCAACGCCGTCATCGACCTCGACCTGACGACGATGACCGGCGAGGCGCTGCCGGTACGCTTCATGCACCGCGTCTCGGCGAGCCGCGAGGGCGTCGGCGGTCCGACCCGCACCATCGTGCTCAACCGAACCCAGGGCGAGGATGCCTCGGCCGATCTCCGCGCCTCGGAAGTCCGCTTCACCCGCTTCTTCAATTCGACGCCGATGGCGATCGCCGGCGTCGACGCCAGCGGCCGCATCCTGCGCACCAACGCGCCGTTCCTGTCGCTGTTTTCCTCGGTCGTCGATCGCGACGCTGTCGACCGCCGGGTGCGGCTCGACACCGTCATCCACGAGCGCGACCGGGCGGCGTTCGCCGAGGCCTTCGAGAAGGCTAGGCAACGGCAGGCCGACATCGAGCCGATCGACACGCTGTTGCCCGGCAACGAGGAGCGGCATATCCGCTTTTACGTCAATGCGGTCGCCGAGGGCACCGGCGGCGAGGGCGCCGAGGAATCGGCCATCGTCTATGCCGTCGACACCACCGAGCAGAAGGCGCTCGAGGGCCAGATGGCGCAGAGCCAGAAGATGCAGGCGGTCGGCCAGCTCGCCGGCGGCATCGCGCACGACTTCAACAATGTGCTGACCGCCATCATCATGGCGTCGGACCTGCTGTTGACCAACCACCGTCCGTCGGATCCATCCTTCCCCGACATCATGAACATCAAGCAGAACGCCAACCGGGCGGCTTCGCTGGTCAGGCAGCTTCTCGCCTTCTCGCGCAAGCAGACCCTGCGGCCGGAAGTGCTGAACCTCACCGATGTCCTGGCCGACCTCAGGATGCTGCTCGCCCGCCTGGTCGGCAACGACATCAAGCTGAAGATCGACCACGGCCGCGATCTCTGGCCGGTCAAGGTCGATATCGGGCAGTTCGAGCAGGTGGTGGTGAACCTCGCCGTCAACGCGCGCGACGCGATGCCGGCGGGCGGCGACCTCGCGGTGCGCACCCGCAACGTCACGGCCGAGGAATGCAAGAGCTTCTCCTACCGCGAGCTCACACCGGCCGACTACGTCGTGGTCGAGATCGAGGACACCGGCACCGGCATCGCGCCTGACGTGCTGAAAAAGATATTCGAACCCTTCTTCACCACCAAGGAGGTCGGCAAGGGCACCGGGCTCGGCCTGTCGATGGTCTATGGCATCATCAAGCAGACGGGCGGCTTCATCTTCTGCGATTCGGAAGTCGGCAAGGGTTCGGTGTTCCGCATCTTCCTGCCGCGCCACATCGCGGAGGCGAGGCCGGCAAGCGAGCCGGGCGAGGCGCCGGCGGCGCCGGTGAAGCCGGCGGAAGCCGCCAAGGACCTGTCCGGCTCGGCCACCGTGCTGCTCGTCGAGGACGAGGACGCCGTGCGCATGGGCGGCGTGCGGGCGCTGACCTCGCGCGGCTATACCGTCCACGAGGCGTCCTCCGGCGTCGAGGCGCTGGAAGTGTTCGAGGCGCTCGGCGGCAAGGTCGACATCGTCGTCTCCGACGTCGTGATGCCGGAGATGGACGGGCCGACGCTGCTCGGCGAACTGCGAAAGCGGCAGCCGGACATCAAGTTCGTCTTCGTTTCGGGATACGCAGAGGACGCCTTTGCCAGGAATCTGCCGGCTGAGGCGCATTTCGGCTTCCTGCCGAAGCCGTTTTCGCTCAAGCAACTGGCGACCATCGTCAAGGACGTGTTGGAATCCTGAACGACGACGCGCATCAAAACGGCGGACTGAATGTGATCGAGCGCACAGACGCCCGCGCCATGCCGTTTACAGGTGGCGGCGCCGGAGAGCGATCCGTCCGCTCATAACCAGTGAGTCCGGCCACTGGAGCTTTGCAATCGCGGCTTGCGCATCGGCGCGAGATCGCCATGATTGCGGTGACAAACGCGGCGGGGAATTGGGGTAGATGCCGTGACGCCGCACAACGAAGCGGAAAAGGGTGATTTTGCCGAAACAGTGCTGCTGCCGGGCGACCCGGAGCGCGCCGAATGGATGGCTGAGACTTTTCTCGAGGCGCCGCGCTGCGTCAATCGCCGCAGGGGCGCGCTGGGCTTCACCGGCCGGTACCGGGGCAAGCCGGTCAGCATCCAGTCGACCGGCATCGGCGTCTCGTCCTTCCTGATTTACGCCCATGAGCTTCTCGACTTCCACGGCGTCAAGACGCTGATCCGAACCGGCACTTGTGGCGGCCTGAGCGCCGAGGTGCCCCTGCGCGGCCTGGTGGTCTCGCAATCGGTCCGCGCCGAGAATGCCGACAGCGGCCAGGTCTTCGGACTCTACGCCGCTGCCGGTCCCGATCCGGCGCTGCTTGCCCGGGCATTGCAGCGGGCCGAGACGCTTGGCATCGAGCACCGGGCGGGGCTGACCATCTGCAGCGATATTTTCTATCATCCAAAGGGCCGCGCCCGCTATGCCGAAGCCATGGCCTTGGGAGCGCTCGCCGTCGATATGGAGACCAGCGCCCTCTACCGCATTTCGGCCCATTTTGGAGCGCGGGCGCTGTCGCTGCTAAACGTGGTCGATCATGTCACCAATGGCGAGCAGACCGACTATTCCGAGCGCCAGGAACTGTTCACCGACATGACGCGGCTGGCGCTCGAAGTCGCCGCGGAAAGCTGAAGGCCTGCCGCCTCACGTTCTCGCGAACGGCTGCCGGTGCTCTCTTCGGCGGACAGGCAGGTTATCCCCTGGTGCAGGTCGAGGCCGTGAAGGCTCCGTCGGGCTGCTTCATGATGATGTCGAAGGACGGACCATCCGGGCCCTCCAGCGTCGCCTGTGTCATCGAAACGGAGTTGCCGCCGCTCGTATAGCCACCCAGCGGACCGAGCCAGCTGATCTCGCCATTGGCATTCATCTGATAGTTGTAGCCTTGCGGTGCGGCGCCGAAGGTCACCGGACCGCTGTAAACATTGCCCTTGATGGTGATGTCGCCGAGGTTGAGGAAGGCGCCGAGCAGGTAGACCTCGCAATGGTAGATCCCGTCGGGGATCTTGCCCTCGGTGAAGTCGGCGCGGGCTGCCCCCGTCACGGCTAACAGAAGCATGACGCTGAAAATGCTGGAGACACGGGAAATCATGGCATGGCTCGGTTCAAGCGGACCTTGCCCTATTTTGGCGCCGCGCCGCAACTTGCCGTATGTCGCAAGGCCCAATTTTTGAGCACCAGACTAATTTGGGCAAAAGATAGGCAGCATTGCGCAATTTTGCCGCATTCGGGTCTTTGGCAAACCATTACATGTTTGACGACTAATATCGTAACAAGCTGATAAGATTGGGATATTTCGACATTTCCAGTGCCGCTTCGCTGTTTGGCATGGTGGTTGCATAGCTATGTTGCGATGCAAAACAACCAGCTTGGGAGTGTGCAATATGAGGGGTAATTTCTCGACAATAACAAAAATGTTTTCGGCCGGCGTTCTTGCCGCCGGCCTGCTGACGGCGCCTGCCAAGGCGGCCGACGACACGATCAAGGTCGGCATCCTCCATTCGCTGTCGGGGACCATGGCGATTTCGGAGACGACGCTGAAGGACGTCATGCTGATGCTGATCGAGGAGCAGAACGCCAAGGGCGGCCTGCTCGGCAAGAAGCTCGAGGCCGTCGTCGTCGATCCGGCCTCCAACTGGCCGCTGTTCGCCGAAAAGGCGCGCGAACTGATCTCCAAGGATAAGGTCGCGGCCGTGTTCGGCTGCTGGACCTCTGTTTCGCGCAAGTCCGTGCTGCCGGTGTTCTCGGAACTCGACAACATCCTGTTCTATCCCGTCCAGTATGAGGGCGAGGAGAGCGAGCGCAACGTCTTCTACACCGGTGCCGCGCCGAACCAGCAGGCCATTCCGGCCGTCGACTACCTGATGAGCGAGGACGGCGGCTCGGTGAAGCGCTGGGTGCTCGAAGGCACCGACTACGTTTATCCGCGCACCACCAACAAGATCCTCGAAGCCTATCTGAAGGCGAAGGGCGTACCGGCCGAGGACATCATGGTCAACTACACGCCGTTCGGCTTCTCCGACTGGCAGACCGAGGTTTCGGCGATCAAGAAGTTCGGCTCGGCCGGCAAAAAGACGGCTGTCGTCTCGACCGTCAACGGCGACGCCAACGTGCCGTTCTACAAGGAACTCGGCAACCAGGGCATCAAGGCCGAGGACATCCCGGTCATGGCCTTCTCGGTCGGCGAGGAAGAACTGGCCGGCCTCGACACCGGTCCGCTGGTCGGCCATCTCGCCGCGTGGAACTATTTCGAGAGCATCGACACGCCCGAGAACAAGAAGTTCATCGACGACTGGCACAAGTTCATCAAGAACGACAAGCGCACCACCAACGACCCGATGGAAGCCCACTATATCGGCTTCAACATGTGGGTGAAGGCGGTCGAGAAGGCCGGCACCACAGATCCGGACAAGGTCATCGACGCCATGGTCGGCGTCTCGGTGCCGAACCTGACCGGCGGCTATTCGACCATGATGCCGAACCATCACATCACCAAGCCGGTGCTGATCGGCGAGATCCAGGCCGACGGCCAGTTCGAGACCGTCTCGCAGACGCCCGGCCTCGTGATGGGCGACGAATGGTCGGACTACCTGCCTGACTCCAAGGACCTGATCTCAGATTGGCGCGCGCCTCTGGCCTGCGGCAACTTCAACGTTGCCACCGGCAAGTGCGGCGGCAAGGGAACCAACTGATCGAGGTCTGGGCCGCCAAGGCCCATGGCCAGGTCTGGGCCGCCAGGCCATGGCCTGGTCCGGACCTTGGCCCGTAACCTCCCGGGTCTGATTGGTCGCGGGCCTCTCCGCGACCAGGACCGCAGCCGGGCGGGCTCGACCTCCAGCCCGCCCGGACACCAAGCTCAATCCCTCTGGGAGCCACCTGAACCGATGATCCTGATCCGCGCGATTGGCCTGACGCTGCTGCTGGTGATGGCAAGCCTGTTGCCGTCCAGCGCCGCCGAAGCCGATCTTCGCGCCGTCATCGCCAAATTCGCCACCGCCGCGAATTTCTCCGCCACCGAAGCTGTGGTGCGCGAGCTTGCAGCCACCGGCGATCCCGCGGTCGAGCCGCCGCTTTCGGCGCTCGCCGACGGCAATCTCTATATCCGCAAGGCCGACTCCCAGGTCTTCGTCGGCAAGGACGCCGGCGACGGCATCGACCTGCTCGATCCGCTGAGCGGCGAGAAGTCAGCCTCGGCGGCCAAGACCGACCTCACCAAGATCAAGGTCAACAACGGCTTGCGCCGCGTCATCCGCGATGCGCTCGGCACGCTGACGCTGCGCGCCACGGACCCGGCCGTGCGCATCGCCGCTGCCGCTACCATGTTCAAGACGCCCGACGCGGCGAACATCGAGCCGCTCGATGCGGCGATCGCCGCTGAAACGGATGCAAGCGTCAAAGCGCTGTTCGAGCAGGCCCGCGCGGCGTCGCTCCTGGTTTCCGACAGGCCCGAGGCCGACAAGCTCTCAGCGATCGCCCTGATTGCCGCGCGCGGCGACCGCGACGCGGTTTCGCTGCTCACCTCGGTCGAGGCGAACTCCCAGGGCGCGGTCAAGGACGCTGCATCGTCCGCGATCGCCACCATCAATTCGACGCTGGCGCTGTGGGATGCCGGCCAGAACATCTGGTACGGAATTTCGCTGGGTTCGGTGTTGCTGCTCGCGGCCATCGGCCTTGCCATCACCTTCGGCGTCATGGGCGTCATCAACATGGCGCATGGCGAGATGGTGATGCTCGGCGCCTACACCACCTTCGTCGTCCAGCAGGTGATCCGCACCTCGTTCCCCGGCCTGTTCGACTGGTCGCTGGTCATCGCGCTGCCGCTTGCCTTCCTGGTTGCCGCACTCGTCGGCCTCGCCATCGAGCGCGGCGTCATCCGCTTCCTCTACGGCCGGCCGCTGGAGACGCTGCTTGCGACCTGGGGAGTCTCGCTGATCCTGCAGCAGGCGGTGCGGACCATTTTCGGGCCGACCAACCAGGAGGTCGGCAATCCGTCCTGGATGTCGGGCTCGTTCGACATCGGCCAGCTGGCCATCACCTGGAACCGGCTGTGGATACTGGTCTTCGCGCTCCTGGTGTTCGGCGTGCTGCTCTACGTCATGAAGCGCACGCCCTGGGGCCTGCGCATGCGCGCAGTCACCGCCAACCGCCGCATGGCCGCTTCCATGGGCATCAGGACGCCCTGGGTCGACGCGCTGACCTTCGCGCTCGGCTCGGGCATCGCCGGCATCGCCGGTGTCGCGCTCAGCCAGATCGACAACGTCTCGCCCAATCTCGGTCGCGGCTACATCATCGACAGCTTCATGGTCGTCGTCTTCGGCGGCGTCGGCAATCTGTGGGGCACGCTGGTCGGCGCCTTCTCGCTCGGCATCGTCAACAAGGTCCTCGAGCCCTATGCCGGCGCCGTGCTCGGCAAGATCGTCGTGCTGGTGCTGATCATCCTGTTCATCCAGAAGCGCCCGCGCGGCCTGTTCGCGCTCAAGGGCCGGGCGGTGGAAGCATGATCGCGCAACGCCTCTTCGGCGGCGACCGCCGCATCGCCATCACGGTTCTCATCCTGCTCGCGGCGGCGGTCGTCGTGCCGTTGCTCAACCTCGCCGTTTCGCCGGCAAGCGCCTTCTACGTGCCGTCCTATATCGTCGCGCTGGTCGGCAAATATCTCTGCTACGCGCTGCTTGCCTTGGCGCTCGATCTCGTCTGGGGCTATTGCGGCATCCTCTCGCTCGGCCATGGCGCCTTCTTCGCGCTCGGCGGCTATGCGATGGGCATGTACCTGATGCGCCAGATCGGCTCGCGCGGCGTCTACGGCAACCCCATCCTGCCGGACTTCATGGTGTTCCTGAACTACAAGGAACTGCCCTGGTTCTGGTACGGCTTTGACCATTTCTGGTTCGCAGCGCTGATGGTGCTTGCCGTGCCCGGCCTGCTCGCCTTCGTCTTCGGCTGGTTCGCCTTCCGCAGCCGCGTCACCGGCGTCTACCTCTCGATCATCACCCAGGCTATGACCTATGCGCTGCTGCTCGCCTTCTTTCGCAACGACATGGGTTTCGGCGGCAACAACGGCCTGACCGACTTCAAGGACATCCTCGGCTTCAACGTGCAGGCCGATGCGACGCGCTCGGCCCTGTTCGCGGCCAGCGCCATGACGCTTGCACTCGCCGTTCTGCTGACCTCGGCGATCGTGCGTTCAAAGTACGGCAAGCTCCTGATGGCGGTGCGCGATGCCGAGAGCCGCACCCGCTTCCTTGGCTGGCGGGCCGAGAACGTCAAGCTGTTCGCCTTCACCGTGTCAGCGATCATGGCCGGCATCGCCGGCGCGCTGTATGTGCCGCAGGTCGGCATCATCAATCCCGGCGAGTTCGAGCCGTCCAACTCGATCGAGGTGGTGATCTGGGCGGCCGTCGGCGGTCGCGGCACCATTCTCGGCCCGATCGTCGGCGCGCTGCTCGTCAATGCCGGCAAGTCCTGGTTCACCGGCGTGCTGCCGGAATTCTGGCTGTTCGCGCTGGGCGGACTGTTCGTCGCCGTCACACTGCTGCTGCCCAAGGGCATCGTCGGCATGTGGGACAGCTGGCGCGGCAAGGCCAGGGCACTGCGCGCAGCCTCGCTCGCTGCGGAAGCCGGCAGCGATCCGCAGGAGCCGCAGCCGAAGATCGTACGCAGCGCCGCAAGGACGCCGGGCTCATGGTCGGCCTCCGGGCCCGAACCTCAGCCGGCGGAGTGACCGATCATGAGCAAGTCGCACACCATCCTCTACCTCGACGGCGTCTCGGTCTCCTTCGACGGCTTCCGCGCCATCAACAATCTGTCGCTGGTGCTCGACAAGGGCGAGATGCGGGCGATCATCGGCCCCAACGGCGCCGGCAAGACGACGATGATGGATATCGTCACCGGCAAGACGCGGCCGGACGAGGGCGAAGTCTTCTTCGACGGCCAGGTCGATCTCACCCGGCATGATGAGGCCGAGATCGCCATGATGGGCATCGGCCGAAAATTCCAGAAGCCGACCGTCTTCGAGAGCCACACCATCGAAGAGAATCTGATGCTGGCGCTGAAGGGCCCGCGCTCGATCTTCCCAGCGCTGTTCCATCGCCGCTCGGCGGCGGAAGTGCGGCGCATCGACGACATCCTCGGCATCATCCGTCTGGGCGACAAGCGCGACGAGCTCGCCGCCAATCTCAGCCACGGCCAGAAGCAATGGCTGGAGATCGGCATGCTGCTGGCGCAGGACCCAAAGCTGCTGCTGGTCGACGAGCCGGTCGCCGGCATGACCGATGCCGAAACCGTGGAGACGGCGCGCCTGCTCAAGGATATCGCCCGCGACCATTCGGTCATTGTCGTCGAGCACGACATGCATTTCGTGCGCGAGCTCGGCGTCAAGGTCACCTGCCTGCACGAGGGCTCGGTTCTGTCGGAAGGCACGCTCGATTTCGTCTCGGCCGACGAGCGTGTCGTCGAAGTCTATCTGGGGCGCTGATCATGATCTGGCGGGTTCCCTTCCATTGTTTCGACCTTGCCTTCCTCAAGCGTTGGAGGAGACGCTGACCATGCTCGAAGTTTCCAACGCCACACTGCACTACGGCGCCGCCCAGGCGCTGCGCGGCGTTTCGCTGAAGGCCGGCGCCGGCAAGATCACTTGCGTGCTCGGCCGCAACGGCGTCGGCAAGACCAGTTTGATGAGATCGATCGTCGGCCACCACAGGCTGACGAGCGGAAGCGTTGCCTTCGAGGGGAAGGCGCTCGACCGGAGCGCGGCGTATGACCGCGCCCGGTCGGGCATCGCATTCGTGCCGCAGGGCAGGGAGGTCTTCCCGCTGCTCACGGTACGCGAGAATTTGGAGACCGGCTTCGCGCCGCTGAAACGCGCCGACCGCAACATTCCAGCGCACGTCTTCGAGCTGTTTCCGGTGTTGAGGCAGATGCTCGGCCGGCGCGGCGGCGATCTCTCCGGTGGCCAGCAGCAGCAGCTCGCCATCGGCCGGGCGCTGGTGATGCGGCCGAAGCTGCTGGTGCTCGACGAGCCGACCGAAGGCATCCAGCCCTCGATCATCAAGGACATCGGCCGCGCCATCCGCTACCTGCGCGACCAGGCCGGCATTGCCGTGCTGCTCGTCGAGCAGTATCTCGACTTCTGCCGCGAGCTCGCCGACGAGGTCAACATCATGGACCGCGGCCAGATCGTCCACACCGGCCCGGCCGAAGATCTCGACCGCGCGGATGTTCGGAAGTTCCTGACGGTGTAGCTGCCTTTTCGTCATCCTTGGGCGGAGCAAGGAGCGAAGCGACGCGGCGCAGGCCCCAGGATCCATGCCGTTATCTCTGCCGAATGGTGCAGCGGTATAGAATAGAATGATTGCTCAGCGCCCCAACCATTCCCAATTCTGCGCCGTTAGTGGCGCTTCCAAGTAACGGCATGGATCCTAGCGTCTTCGCTCCGCTTCGCGTCGCTGCGCCCAAGGATGACGAAGTGTTCGACAGCTCTGGCGCGTTTAATGCCGCATGCTAGTCTTTTCCTGGCCTTGGTGAGTCGGCCGCTTTCCGTACCAGTCGCGAATGAGGGGGAAGGCGCGGGCCCAGCCGGCAAGTTCCACGCAAGCAAGCAGGCCTAGCTTCCCCGCAGTGATTGTCGGTCAATGCGTCCAAAAGACTCTTGCCAGGGGAAAGGCGATGGATCGTTTTGTCGAGGACTACCAGAAGCGACGCCTCACCGAGCGCGTCGACATCATCACCGCCATCAACATCCTGAGGTCGCAGGGCTACGATCCGGACGAGCTGATTGGTGAAATGACCAAGGTTTTCTACGTCGACCTCGATGCCTACAACGAGGTGATGGCGCACTGAAGCGAAGGCAGGCCGGGCGCTAGCTCGCGCGCCGCAGCGACGCGGCAAGCACGCGGTTGCGGCCGCTCCGCTTGGCGGCATAAAGCGCCTTGTCGGCGGCGCTCAGCACCTTGTCGAAGCTGGTGCCGTCCTGGCTGCCGAAGGCGTAGCCGGCGCTGACGGTGCAGGACAGCAGGCGCGTCTCGGTTTCGATGCGGCGCGCCGCGAACGATGCGCGGATGCGTTCGGCGGCGAACTCCACCTTTTCCGGCAAGGTGCGCTTGAGCACCAGCGCGAATTCCTCGCCGCCCAGGCGCGCGGCGGCATCGGTCGGCTGAAGATTGGCGGCGAGTTCCTCGGCGAATACTTTCAGCACCGCGTCGCCGGCGGCATGGCCGAATTCGTCGTTGATCGCCTTGAAGCCGTCGAGGTCGAACACCACCACCGCCATGAAAGCGCCGACAGGCGCCTCGCCATGCAGGTCGAACAGCGCACGCCGGTTGAGCAGGCCGGTCAGCGGATCGGTGAGCGCATTGCGGCGGTGATGCTGCGCCAGCCGCCCCTGGTTCAGCGCCAGCGACAGTCCGCCGATGCCGGTCATCGAGGCGATGACGATGATGAGGCTGAGATCCTCGGCCCAGTTGCTCGGCGCGTGGCCGAGCACCAGTCTGCCGTCCCAGACCAGCACCGCGGCGCACAGCACGAACGAAGCTGCGGTCAGCGAGTAGAGCAGCGCGACACCCTGTAGCGGCGCAGGCGCTTCCTCCCGCCCGCGCCAGTATTCATGCGCCGTCGCGAACAGCAGCAGGCCGGCAAGGAAATTCTCCAGCATGAAGCCAAGCCCGTCATAGCCGAGCGCCATGGGCGGCAGCGCCAAAGCGAGCGAAATGCTGGCGCCCACCACGACGCGCGGCAATGGCGAGCGCCCTGTCCTGAACTGGTGGGCGGCACCCAGCATCACCGAAAAGCCGAGCAGCAGAAGTGCCAGCGTCAGAACGCCCAGGACAGGCCCAGGGGCTTCGATATAGGCGTCATAGACAAACACCTCGCCGACGATCACCAGCACGCTGATGGCCCAGGTCAGAAGGAACCTGTCGGAGCGGGCGGTCAGCCATGTGCCGAACAACGTCATGCTGAGGCAGGCGGCGGAAAAGCCGACCGCCAGCAGCATTGAATTGTAGTCGAGCAGCATGCCCTGTCCTTGCCGGCGGCGGCGCCAGAGTCTGCTCTGGCGTCGGCTATTAGTGCCGCAAGGAAGTGTCGATACCGTTACGATATCCGCGAAGATACCGAGATTTTGCCGCGTCAGCCCGTCACGCGCTTCATCAGCGCCATGGCGCCGAACGGTGCGCGCACCTTGCCCTCGGTGATGAAATAGGCGAACACGTCGCGCGGCTTGACCGGCGCGTCGATTTTGGGTTCGACGCGCGGCAGGTCGGCCGGCTGCTTGCCTTGCGCCCAGGTCTTTACCCGCGTCGCCCACTCATCCAACCCTTTCGGCGTGTAGCAGTCGGGATTGTCGTCGCTGCCGGTCTGCAGCCGCGCATAGACGAAATCGCCGGTGACGTCGGCGATAGCCGGATATTTGGCATGGTCGGCATAGACGATCGCCGCCTTGTACTTGCGCGCAAGCGCCGCGAATTCCGGCACGATGAAGCTGTCGTGGCGGACTTCAAGCGCGTGGCGCAGCGCGACGCCGTCCTGCTTCTCGGGGAGCAGCTTCAAGAAGGCTTCGAAATCGTCCGCGTCGAACTTCTTCGTCGGCGCGAACTGCCACAGGATCGGGCCGAGCTTGTCGCCGAGCGCGGCGACGCCGGAGCCGAGGAAACGCATCATCGACTCGCCGGCCTCGCCCAGCACGCGCCGGTTGGTGACGAAGCGGTTGCCTTTCAGCGAATAGACGAAACCGTCCGGCGCCTCGTTTGCCCATTTCACAAAGGTCGGCTCCTTGAAGCTGGAATAGAAGGTGCCGTTGACCTCGATGCTCGGCACCTGCCGGCTGGCGTATTGGAGCTGCTTGGCCTTGGACAGCTTGTCCGGATAGAAGGACGTGTCCCACGGCTCGAACGTCCAGCCGCCCATGCCCGAGCGGATCGTTCCTTGGCTGGCCATTGTCATCCTCCCAGTTTCAAAAGAGCTATCAGGCGGCTTGGCCGACCGGCTTGGCCATGTCGACCACAATCCATCCTGGCCGGTAGGGGTGTGCCCGGCGACCCGTTTCCCGGAAACCATAGGCCGTATAGAGCGCGATGTTTCGCTCCATCCGCGAATTGGTGTAGAGCCGCACCTCCGGCAGACCCCATGTCTGTGTCTGCTCGTCAGCGAAGTCGAGGAGCGCGATGCCCAACTTCTTGCCTTGAAACGCAGGCGACACGGCCACGCTGAAGATCATGACATGGTCGGCATGGCGCTCGAGCACGATCAGCCCGGCAAGCTCAGCACCGCTCTCCAGCAGCCAGACCTCGCCGCGCTCGATGCGCGGCGCATAGTCTTCCGTCACCGGCATGGGTGGCGCGCCGAGCAGAGCGGTGTAGGGCGCGTAGGCGGCGGTGGTCAGCGAAACGACCGCGGGGAGATCCGCCGCAAGCGCCTTTGTGATTGTCATTCAAACTCTCTCCAGGCACTGACGATCCGGGCACTCACTCCGCCGCTTCGCGCTTGCCTCCGGGCCGCCGCTCCAGCAGCTCCTTGAGGAACTGGCCGGTGTAGCTGCGCTTCTCGCGCACGATCGCTTCCGGCGTGCCGGAGGCGACCAGCTCGCCGCCGCCGTCGCCGCCTTCGGGGCCGAGGTCGAGCACCCAGTCGGCGGTCTTGATGACTTCGAGATTGTGCTCGATGACCACCACCGTGTTGCCCTGGTCGACCAGCTCATGCAGCACTTCGAGCAGCTTGGCGACGTCGTGGAAATGCAGGCCGGTGGTCGGCTCGTCGAGGATGTAGAGCGTCTTGCCTGTCGCCTTGCGCGACAATTCCTTGGCCAGCTTGATACGCTGCGCCTCGCCGCCCGACAGGGTCGTCGCCTGCTGGCCGATATGGATGTAGCCGAGGCCGACCTGCTTCAGCGTCTCCAGCTTGTCGCGAACCCCGGGCACGGCAGCGAAGAAGTCGACGCCTTCCTCGACCGTCATGTCGAGCACGTCGGCGATCGACTTGCCCTTGAACAGCACGTCGAGCGTCTCGCGGTTGTAGCGCTTGCCGTGGCAGACGTCGCAGGTGACGTAGACGTCGGGCAGGAAGTGCATCTCGATCTTGATGACGCCGTCGCCCTGGCAGGCCTCGCAGCGGCCGCCCTTGACGTTGAACGAGAAGCGTCCCGGCTGATAGCCGCGCGCCTTGGCCTCGGGCAGCCCGGCGAACCAGTCGCGGATCGGCGTGAAGGCGCCGGTATAGGTGGCGGGATTGGAACGCGGCGTGCGGCCGATCGGCGACTGGTCGATGTCGATGACCTTGTCGAGGAACTCCAGCCCCTCGATGCGGTCATGCTCGGCCGGATGCTCGCGCGAGCCCATGATGCGGCGCGACGCCGCCTTGAAGAGCGTCTCGATCAGGAAGGTCGACTTGCCGCCGCCGGACACGCCGGTCACGGCAGTGAAGGTGCCGAGCGGGATCTCGGCGGTAACGTTCTTCAGGTTGTTGCCGCGCGCGCCGACGACCTTGATACGCCGATTCTTCTTCGCCTCGCGGCGCACGCCAGGTGTGGCCACTTCGAGCTCGCCCGACAGGTATTTGCCGGTGATCGAGGCGGGGGTCGCCATGATCTGCTGCGGTGTGCCTTGCGCGATGATCTCGCCGCCGTGGATGCCGGCGGCCGGACCGATATCGACGACATAATCGGCATGCAGGATCGCGTCCTCGTCATGCTCGACCACGATCACTGTGTTGCCGATGTCGCGCAGGTGCTTCAGCGTGTCGAGCAGGCGTGCATTGTCGCGCTGGTGCAGGCCGATGGACGGCTCGTCCAGCACATAGAGCACGCCGGTGAGGCCCGAGCCGATCTGCGACGCGAGCCGGATGCGCTGGCTCTCGCCGCCCGACAGCGTGCCGGAATTGCGCGAAAGCGTCAGATAGTCGAGGCCGACATCGTTGAGGAAGCGCAGCCGCTCGCGGATCTCCTTGAGCACGCGCACCGCAATCTCGTTCTGCTTGTCGTTGAGCTGCGCCGGCAGATCGGTGAACCACTGGTCGGCCTTGCGGATCGACTGCTCGGTCACTTCGCCGATGTGTTTTCCCGCGATCTTCACCGCCAGCGCCTCCGGCTTCAGCCGGTAGCCGTTGCAGGAGGGGCAGGGGGTCGCCGACATGAAGCGCTCGATCTCCTCGCGCATCCAGGCGGATTCGGTCTCCTTCCAGCGCCGGTCGAGATTGGGGATGACGCCCTCGAAGGTCTTGGTCGTCTTGTAGGAGCGCAGACCGTCATCGTACTGGAAGGTGATCTCGCGCTCGCCGGTGCCGTGCAGGATGGCTTCCTGCGCCGCGGCGGAAAGATCCTTGAACTTGTCGCCGAGCTTGAAGCCATAGGCCTTGCCCAGCGCTTCCAGCGTCTGCGCGTAATAGGGCGAGGTCGACTTCGCCCACGGGCTGACGGCGCCGTCGCGCAGCGAAAGGTTCTCGTCGGGCACCACCAGATTGGCGTCGATGGCGCGCTGGCTGCCGAGACCGTCGCAGGTCGGGCAGGCGCCGAACGGATTGTTGAAGGAGAACAGCCTGGGCTCGATCTCCGGAATGGTGAAGCCCGAAACCGGGCAGGCGAATTTCTCCGAGAACAGGATGCGCTCATGCGTCTCGTTCTTCGACTTGTTGACCAAGTCCTCACCGCTGT
>NZ_RZOF01000117.1:0-15987 GCF_003998955.1 Mesorhizobium sp. M4B.F.Ca.ET.017.02.2.1
GCTGATGACCGAGCGCATGCTCGATGCGCTGGCCAGGCTCGACGTCCGCCTGATCGCCGTCGACGAGGCGCATTGCATCTCGCAGTGGGGGCCGGCGTTCCGCCGCGAATACGAGGACTTGTCGCGGCTCGGCGGCATCTTCCCGGATGTGCCGGTCATCGCGCTGACGGCGACGGCGGACGAGGGGACGCGCGCCGACATCGAAGCCCGGCTGTTCGCCGGACGCGTCGAGACCCTGGTGCTGGGCTTCGACCGGCCGAACATCAAGCTTGCTATCGAGGCCAAGCAGGATAGCAAGCGCCAGCTGCTGCGCTTCGTCGAGCGGCATCCGGGGCGCAGCGGCATCGTCTACTGCCTGTCGCGCCGGAAGACGGAGGAGATGGCGGCCTTCCTCGAGAAGAACGGCGTCACCGCGCTCGCCTATCACGCCGGCATGAGTAAGGAGGCGCGTGAAGCCAACCAGAACGCCTTCATGACGCTCTCCGGCGTGGTGATGGTGGCGACCATCGCCTTCGGCATGGGCATCGACAAGCCCGACGTCGCCTATGTCTTCCACACCGACCTGCCGGGCAGCCTCGAAGCCTATTACCAGGAGATCGGCCGCGCCGGCCGCGACGGCAGGGCGGCGGAGGCGCATATGCTGTTCGGCCTCGGCGACATCCGCACGCGCCGCATGTTCATCGACGACGAGGACGCCGCCCCCGAGCACAAGCGGCGCTCGCATGGCCGGCTCGACACGCTGATCGGCTATTGCGAGACGGCGCAGTGCCGGCGCCAGGTGCTGCTTGGCTATTTCGGCGAACAGGCCGAGCCGTGCGGCAATTGCGACAACTGCCTCGAGCAGGTGCCGCGCGCCGACGGCAGCGCCGAGGCGCGTCTCATCCTCGCGGCCGTCGCACAGAGTGGCGAGCGTTTCGGCGCCGCCCATGTCATCGACATCCTGCTCGGCCACGAAACCGAGAAGGTGCTGGCCAGGAGCCATCAAAGGCTTGCCAGTTTCGGCACCGGCATGGCGCACAAGCGGCCTGCGTGGCTGTCGCTGATCCGCCAGCTCGTCGCCGGCGGGTTTCTCGTGCCCGATCCGGCCGGCCATGGCGGCCTTGCGATCTCCGAAACCGGCCGCGCGGTTGGCCGTGGCGAGGTCTCGTTCCAGTATCGCGTCGAGACGCGGCACCGCTCCATGCGCGGCAAGGCGCGCTCCGCCAAGGGTGGCGGAGCGGACATGGAAGGCGTGGATACCGCACTGCTCGCCACGCTCAAGACGCTGAGGCTGCGCCTGGCCAAAGAACGCCAGGTGCCGGCCTACGTTGTCTTCTCAGACCGCACGCTCATCGACATGGCCGACCGCCGCCCGCGCGACCTCGACGCCTTCGCCGAGGTGAACGGCGTCGGCGAAGCCAAGCTCAGGGAGTTCGGCGAGGTATTTCTCGAAGCCATCGCCGGGCATGGATCCGGAGCTTGACGGCGCCGATACCCTTCAGTAGTGCGCGTAGCCGCTTAGAGAGCATCTCTGCGACGCCGGGTACCTCAAAGGGCCGTCAATGCTGCGGCAGGTACGGAACCTGGACTTCGCGCCGCCGGTGCGCGCCTCTCGTCTGCTGGACGCAACAATTCAAATGAAAGCGCGGCGTTCATGGGACATCCGACCACATCCGGCGGGAGGCGAACGCGATGAGTTTCTGACTGTTGCCCCAGTGAGACAGTGCAACGGCTGCGCATCATCACCGCGGATGGCACGCAACGGTTGCTGTCAGATTTTCCCTTGGCGTTGATGATAGCTGGCGGGTTCGACGAATCCGAAATCGGCCAGCAAGAACGCCAAATCCCTATATTAGCAAGCTCTTGTATTTCTACTGAAGGAGGAGCATGCTTGTAGAAGGGCGGAGGAGGCCACCAAGGTAAACACGGTGGTCAAAGGGGTTAGGGCTATGGAAACTGTTTGTTACGTCCCCAGTGCATTCTGTCAGTTGTCGTTGCTCGTCAGCGTCGCGACGACGTTCCTCGTCATGACACCGTTCGCGGCTACTCGCCTATTGGTGTTGAGGATGCGCAAGCACTCTATCGGGAAGCTTCAGTTCGCCTAGTTCCCCTTGGGGGAGGATTATCGCGATGCGAACGTTTATGCTCATCCTCGTCGCGGTTGCCGCGTTCTTCGCATGGGACGGGCTGTTGAACGATGGCCGCTATGCCGATCAGATATTCAACCTCGAATTCCGGCAAGCTGCGCTCAGCCTGCCGAGCGACATTAGCTACGGTTACGAGGGCAAGTTCAACCGCTGACACGGCGTTATGCCGATGGTGGAAAGCGGAGAAGAACCCGCCATAGCGGTGGCTCAGGCCACGTTTCCCGATCGTAAGGCGCATTCCTGGCCGGCAGTTGCCGAACGCCGGTCGGCACGAGCCAAGTTCCGCCGATTTTTTTCACCTTTGTCCCCCGCCGCGGCGAAATTCCTACAAAAGGCATGCTCGGAAAGCCTTAGGTACGGCGCTGCTGGGACCCAGCGCAGTTTTTGAGGGCGTCAGCCCGGGTGGAATGCACGAATGACAATAATCATCGACAATGCCGCAAACTGGCGCGACATCGCGCGCGTCGGAGACGGCGAAAAGCTGGAATTGGCGCCGGCCGCCTGGGATCGCATCGCCTATGCGAACCGCATCGTGGCAAGCCTCGTCGAAAAGGGCATCCGCGCCTATGGCGTGAATACCGGGGTCGGAGCGCTTGCAAGCCAGGTGGTGGCGCCCGCCATGCAGGAGAAGCTGTCGCGCAACATCATTCTCAGCCATGCCTGCGGCGTCGGCGAACTCGCGCCTGAACGCGGTATCCGCGCCATCATCGCGGTGCAGGTGGCAAATTTCGCGCATGGCCATTCGGGCGTGCGGCCTGAGATCGTCCGCAATCTGCTCACCTTCCTCGAGCGCGGCTGCATTCCGGAAGTTCCTTCCCGGGGATCTGCCGGATATCTCACGCACAATGCCCATATCGCGCTGGTGCTGATCGGCGAGGGCATGGCAAGGGTCGCCGGACGCAGGATGAACGGTCGCCAGGCTCTGGCCGAGATCGGCCTGGAGCCGCTGGTGCTGGGCGCCAAGGAAGGCTTGAGCCTCGTCAACGGCACGGCATGCGCTACCGGCCTGACAAGCATTGCGCTGGTGCGCGCCGAGCGTCTGCTGTGTTGGGCCGATGCGGCGGCGGCGCTCACGCTGGAGGCCGCGGGCGGGCAGATGGCGGCCTTCGACGAGCATGTGCTCGCCATGCGGCCGTCGCCCGGCATCGAGGCAGTCGGCACGTCGTTGCGGCGTCTGCTCGATGGCAGCGGGCTGATCGCGGCGGCGCAGGGCAGTCGCACGCAGGATGCGCTCAGCCTTCGCGCGGTGCCGCATGTGCACGGCGCGGCGAGAGAGGTGTTGGAGCGCTCTGCGCAACTGGTCGATCGCGAACTGGCATCGGTAACCGACAATCCCGCGGTCTCCGGCACGATCGATGATCCGAAAGTGTTTTCGCAGGCGCATCCGGTGGCGCCCGCGCTCGGTCAGACCGCCGACAGTTTGACGATCGCGCTGGCGCAGGTTGCCGCCATGAGCGAACGTCGCATCGACCGCCTGGTCAACCCGCTGGTCAACAATCTGCCGGCATTCCTCGCCGCCGAAGGCGGTTGCAATTCGGGCTTCATGATCGCCCAGTACACCGCCACGTCGCTAAGCAACGTCAATCGGCGCCTTGCCGCGCCGGCAGCAACCGACGGCGGCGTCACCTCAGGCCTGCAGGAGGATTTCCTCGCCCACCCGACGGTGGCGGCCAACAAGCTTTTGGCCGTCATCGACAACGCCGAATATATTCTGGCGATCGAACTCATGGCAGCCGCGCAGGCGCATGATTTCCTGTCCGACCGCGCGGCACGGGCGCCAGGCACGGATGCCATCTATCGCGCCATCCGCGAGCGCGTCGCGCACTACAGCGATGACCGCCCGCTGTCCTGGGACATGGAAAAGCTGCGCGATTTCATCCGCGAGGCCGATGTGGGGCAGTGAAAGGCAGCTCCGAGCCGCCCGCCTGCGCAAAAGCTTCGGAGGGGCAACCTGCTTCGCACGAGGAGCGGGCTGTTCCCCGAAGCTCGAAGAGCGAGCAGGATGGCGGAGAGGGAGGGATTCGAACCCCCGATGCCCTTGCGAGCATGCCGCATTTCGAGTGCGGTGCATTCGACCACTCTGCCACCTCTCCGCGGTCATGGTCGGCCGTTGCCGGCGCGGCGCACTAGATAACGACTGGACGTAAAGGTTACAAGGCCAAATCTGCCGGATGTCAGGCTTCTTTGACGTGGTGTCGATTTGGTCACGGCCAAGCGCTTCCCGCGGGGCGGCCAGGTGGCCAGTCGGCGGCGTCAACGTTCGCCTATCACATGGACGACGGCGGCCGGCCTGGGCGCCGCTAACCGCCCGACGTTCATGGCGTCGGCCACTTGCCTTGACTTTGACCGGACCTTCGGTTAGGGAACGCGCGCAATCGGCGTGGAGGGGTCTTCCGCGCCGCTTGTTTTTTGAACCCGCAGACTGACAAAAAGACGGCCGAACCGCTCGATGCGGTTCATCGAGGCCGACCGAACAGCGAAAGGCAAAAAATGTTCGCAGTCATCAAAACGGGCGGCAAGCAGTATCGCGTCGCCGCCAACGATCTCCTGAAGATCGAGAAACTCGAAGCCAAGGTCGGCGACATCGTCGAGATCGGCAATGTGCTGGCGCATGGCGAGGGCGAGAACGTCACCTTCGGCGCGCCGTTCGTCGATGGCGCTCTGGTCACGGCCGAAGTCGTCGAGCAGGGCAAGAACCGCACCGTCATCGCTTTCAAGAAGCGCCGCCGGCAGAATTCGCGCCGCAAGATCGGCCACCGCCAGCTTCTGACGACCGTCCGGATCGCCGAGATCCTGCTGGGAGGCGCCAAGCCGGCGAAGAAGGCCGCCGCCAAGCCGGAGGCCAAGGCAGAGGCTGCTGCTGTCGAGGCGAAGGCCGAGGCCGCTCCGAAGGAGGCCAAGGCCAAGAAGGAAGCCGCTCCGAAGGAAGAAGCCAAGGCCGAGGCCGCCGCCGCGCCGCTGTTCAAGGCGCCGAAGGGCGAGCCGGACGACCTGACCGTGATCAAGGGCATCGGCCCGGTCGCCGCCAAGGACCTCAACGAGCAGGGCATCATCACCTTCGCCCAGCTCGCCAAGCTCTCCGACAAGGATGTCGCCAAGATCGACGAGCACATGCCGTTCAGCGCCGACCAGATCAAGGACTGGCGCGAGCAGGCCAAGGAGCTGGCGAAGAAGTAAGGCGCATCCGGCGAAACGATCGCCGGATCGGACTTGAAACGGAACGCGAACGCGTTCATAAGACCATTCAAACGCCCTCGCGGCGTATCGGAGTTAGTTAGATGGCACACAAGAAAGCTGGCGGTTCGTCGCGTAACGGTCGCGACTCGCACTCCAAGCGGCTCGGCGTGAAGAAGTTCGGCGGCGAAGCCGTGATTCCGGGCAACATCATCATTCGTCAACGCGGCACCTCGTGGCATCCGGGCACCAACGTAGGCATGGGTACGGATCACACCCTGTTTGCGCTCGAAGCCGGCGCAGTCGCCTTCAACAAAAAAGCCAACGGCCGAACCTACGTCTCGGTGAACCCGATTACCAAAGCAGCGGAATAGCCGGTTTCCGCACCACAACACCGGCACCCATCTCGGGAACCGGTGTCTGGCCAGGCCAGGAAAAGGATCAGGGGAGATGGGTTTCCATCTCCCCTTTTTCTTTGCCTGGAGGACTGAAAATGGTTGCCGAAGCGGAAGACACGGACGACGAAAGTTATGCGATAGACTGCCCGGTGCTGGCCACCGAGCGGCTGGTGATGCGCGCCCCGCGCGAGAGCGATATCGGGCAACTGGTGGCGCTCGCCGACAATCGTCACGTGGCCGAGATGCTGGCCCGCATGCCGCATCCCTACGGCGAGGCCGAGGCGCGCGCCTTCCTGGCCATGGCGTCGTCGCGCCGGGCGGGCATCGTCTACGCGCTGACGCTAGCCGGCACCGGCACCTTCGTCGGCTGCGCGGGGCTCAACACCACCGATCGCGGGCTGGAGCTCGGCTACTGGATCGGCGAACCCTACTGGAAGCGCGGCTATGCGACGGAAGCCGCGCACGCGCTGGTCGACCTCGCCTTCCAGAACACCTCGACCCAGGTGCTGCACGCCTCGACCCGGGTCATCAATCCGGCCTCGCGCCGGGTCATCCACAAGTGCGGTTTCCAGTATGCCGGCCAGGGCATGCTCAACTCGATCGTCGCCGGCCAGGTGCCGGTCGAGCGCTACCGGCTCGATCGCAAGACGTGGACCAGCCTGCGCAACTGGGTCCATTTCTAGGCATGTTGAAATTCAGGTGGGGCCGGCCTGCAAATGACCGTTTCCTGCGCTTCCGGTGCTCACGTACTTAAGTACGCTCCGCTCCGGTTCTCGGAAACGGTCATTTTCGACTCGGCCTGACCTGAATAGCAACACGCCTAGGCGCCGCGCCTCGAAGCTGAGATCAAAAGAACCGGTCAGCCCAGCTCGACCCATACCGGCAAATGGTCCGAACCCACCGCTTGCCGGTCGACCCACGAGCGCTTCAGCGACCTGGCGAGCGAGGCGCTGGTGAAGATGTAGTCGATGCGCTTGTGGCGGCTCGCATCGTCGGGCCGTTTCGGGTCGACCCAGGTGGCGAGATCCGGGACGCCGAGGCGCTCGGCGACGTCGACGGCGAGGTCGGCGGTCAAGGGCATGCCGAATTCGTGGTCCGGGCGGCCGGCAAGCTCGGCATATTCCGCGGAGCCGGGCAGCATGTTGAAGTCGCCCATGACGATGAAGGCTTCCGGGTAGGGCAGGTCCGGCAGGCCGATCTCGGGAATGCCGGAAAGACCGCCGCCCTCCAGCGCATAGTTCAGGAGGCGCTGGCGCAGGAAGCGGATCTGGCTCTGGCGTTCTACGGGGCTGCGATGATCGAGATGCGTGGAGTAGAAACGGATGAAGCCGAGCGGCGTCTCGATCAGCGCCTCGAGCGCGCCGCGCTGGAAGTTCATCGCCTCCAGGCTGCGGCTGCGCGGCAGAAGCAGGTTGCGCGACAGATGAATGGGTGTCTTCGACAGCACCATGTTGCCGAGCTGGAAGGTGGTCGTGATGGCGCGGCCGGCCTCCAGGCGCGAGCTGATGTTGACCTCGAAATTGCTGCCATAGGCGGCAAAATAGTCGGGCAGCGCCTCGCCGAGCTCGGCCACCATGTCGCGGTTGTCGTTCCTGGGGTTGTTGCGGGTGACCTCCTGCAAGGCGATCACGTCGGCGCCGCGCACGGCATCGGCGATGCGGGAAACATCGTAGCTGCCGTCGAGACCTATGCCGTACTGGATGTTGTAGGTGACAAGCTTCATTCCCGCGCCCCTCCAGCTCCGCCCGCCCACAGTGCTACCGCGTCCCTGGCAAAAGGGCATCCGGCGCTTTAGTCGCAAACCGCCCTCGCCCTTCGCCCCGATTGATAAGACCGGGTCTGCGTTTCCCGGAAACGGCGACCCGCCCTATCTCGTTCTTCCTCCGCAATTCCGGACGGAAAACCGCTCACACTTTTCCTGGAATTGCTTTAGAGCAATCCCGCAAGCGCAATAGCAGAAACCCGAAGATCCGATGAAATTTCTCGACCAGGCAAAGGTTTATATACGCTCCGGCGACGGTGGCGCCGGCTCGGTGTCGTTCCGCCGCGAGAAATTCATCGAGTTCGGCGGACCGGATGGCGGCGATGGCGGCCGCGGCGGCGATGTCTGGGCGGAGGCGGTCGACGGGCTGAACACGCTGATCGACTATCGCTACCAGCAGCATTTCAAGGCCAAGACCGGCATGCACGGCATGGGCCGCAACATGACCGGCGGCAAGGGCGCCGACGTCACGCTCAAGGTGCCGGTCGGAACCCAGATCTTTGCCGAGGACAATGAGACGCTGATCTGCGACATCACCGTCGTCGGCCAGCGCTTCCTGCTCGCCAAGGGCGGCAATGGCGGCTTCGGCAACCAGCATTTCAAGACCTCGACCAACCAGGCGCCGCGCCGCGCCAATCCCGGCCTGCCGGGCGAGGAGCTCAGCATCTGGCTGCGGCTGAAGCTGATCGCCGACGCCGGGCTGGTCGGCCTGCCCAATGCCGGCAAGTCGACCTTCCTCGCGGCCGTCACCGCGGCCAAGCCGAAGATTGCCGACTACCCCTTCACCACGCTCTATCCCGGCCTTGGCGTCGCCCGCATCGACGGTCGCGAATTCGTCATCGCCGACATCCCCGGGCTGATCGAGGGCGCGCATGAGGGCGTCGGCATTGGCGACCGCTTCCTCGGCCATGTCGAGCGCACGCGGGTGTTGCTGCATCTCGTCTCCGCCCAGGAAGAGAATCCCGGCAAAGCCTACAAGACCGTGCGCGCCGAGCTCGAGGCCTATGGCCATGGGCTGGCCGAGAAGGTCGAGATCGTGGCGCTCAGCCAGATCGACATCCTCGACGCCGAGGCGCGCAAGAAGAAGACGGCCTCGCTGAAGCGCGCCGCCGGCCGCGCGCCGCTGCTGTTGTCGGCCGTCACCGGCGAAGGCGTGGAAGCGGTGCAGCGCGCGCTGATGGCTGTTGTGGCCGAGGCCCGCGACGCCGTTCCCGCGCCCGTCGACACGCGCTGGCAGTGACCATGCAATCGCTGAAGAAATACCGGCGCATCACCGTCAAGATCGGCTCGGCGCTGCTCGTCGACCGCGGCACGGGGCTGAAGCGCGACTGGCTGGATTCGCTCGCCGACGACATCGCGGTGCTCGCCCATGGCGGCGCCGAGGTGCTCGTCGTCTCGTCGGGCGCGATCGCGCTCGGCCGCACCATCCTTGGCCTGGGAAAGAGAGCGCTGAAGCTTGAGGAGAGCCAGGCGGCGGCGGCCGTCGGCCAGATCGCGCTCGCCGGCGCCTGGTCGGATGCGCTCGGCAAGGGCGGGCTGAAATCCGGCCAGATCCTGCTCACGCTCGGCGACACCGAGGAGCGGCGGCGCTACCTCAACGCCCGCGCCACGATCTCGACGCTGCTCAAGATGAAGGCGGTGCCGGTCATCAACGAGAACGATACGGTGGCGACCTCGGAAATCCGCTACGGCGACAACGACCGCCTGGCGGCGCGGGTGGCGACGATGATGGGCGCCGACCTCCTGGTGCTGCTCTCCGACATCGACGGGCTCTACACGGCGCCACCGGCCAGGGACCCGCAAGCGAAATTCATCCCGGTGGTCGACCGCATCACCCCCGACATCGAGGCGATGGCGGGCGCGGCCGCCTCCGAGCTGTCGCGCGGCGGCATGCGGACAAAACTCGACGCCGGCAAGATCGCCAATGCGGCCGGCACCGCCATGGTCATCACGTCGGGCACCAGGCTGTCGCCGCTGATGGCGATCGAACGCGGCGAACGTGCCACTTTCTTCAAGCCGAGCGCCAATCCGGTGAAGGGCTACAAGACCTGGATCGCCGGGCAGCTCGAACCGGCGGGGCGGCTCACCGTCGATGCCGGCGCTATCGGCGCGCTGCTATCGGGCAAGTCGCTGCTGCCGGCGGGCGTCAAGCTGGTCAGCGGCAATTTTTCGCGCGGCGATACGGTGGCGATCCTATCGCCCGAGGGCCGCGAGATCGCGCGCGGCCTGGTTGCCTACGATGCCGCCGATGCCGTAAGGATCGCAGGTCTGAAGACGGCCGAGATCGAAACCGTGCTCGGCTACGAGGCGCGCTCGGCGATGATCCACCGCGACGACCTTGTGGTGAGCCATTCGAGTGATCAAGTATTGGCCGTTGATCAAGTATTGGCCGGCCGAAGCGGAGGATGAGCCATGCTGAAGCTGCATGAGAAATCCCGAGACGACACTGCGGCGCTGATGGCCGATATCGGCCGCCAGGCGCGCGCCGCAGCCCGACCGCTGGCCATTGCCACCACCGCCGCCAAGAACGCCGCGCTTGTCGCCATGGCCGAAGCCATTCTTCGCAACGAGCAGGCGATCCTCGACGCCAACGCAATCGACGTCTCGAATGGCGAGGAATCCGGCCTTTCCGGTTCCTTCATGGACCGGTTGAAACTGACACCGTCGCGCATCGAGGCGATGGCCGACGGCATTCGTGAGATCGCCGCGCTAAAGGATCCGGTCGGCGACGTGATTGCAGAATGGGACCGGCCGAACGGACTCCATATCGAGCGCGTGCGCACGCCGCTCGGCGTCGTCGGCGTCATCTATGAGAGCCGGCCAAATGTGACGGCCGATGCCGGCGCGCTCTGCCTGAAGGCCGGCAATCCGGTGATCCTGCGCGGCGGCTCGGATTCGCTCAACTCGTCCGCGGCGATCCATGCCTGCCTGGTCGAGGGACTGAAAGCGGCCGGCCTGCCGCAGGATGCGATCCAGCTGGTGCCGACCACCGACCGCGCCGCCGTCGGCGAGATGCTGAAAGGCCTCGGCGGCAATCTCGACGTGATCATTCCGCGTGGCGGCCGCAGCCTGGTCGAGCGTGTGCAGAGCGAGGCGCGGGTGCCGGTCTTTGCCCATCTCGAAGGCATTTGCCATGTCTATGTCGATCGATCGGCCGATCTCGACATGGCGGTGAAGATCGCCGTCAACGCCAAGATGCGGCGCACCGGCGTCTGCGGCGCGGCCGAGACGCTGCTGGTCGACCGTGCGGCGGCGGGAACGCATCTGGTGCCGATCCTCGAGGCGCTGCGGGCCGCCGGCTGCGAAATCCATGCCGATGCCGAGGTGCTGAAGGCGTTCTCCGACGCCAGTCCCGCGACCGATGCCGACTGGGTGACCGAGTATCTCGACGCCATCATCGCGGTGAAGCTGGTCGATGGCGTTACCGGCGCGATCGAGCATATCGAGAGCTTCTCCTCGCACCATACGGAGGCGATCCTGGCCGAGGACGCTGAAGCGGTGGAGCGCTTCTTCAACGAGATCGATTCGGCGATCCTGTTGCACAACGCCTCGACGCAATTCGCCGATGGCGGCGAGTTCGGCATGGGCGCCGAGATCGGCATCGCCACCGGCAAGATGCATGCGCGCGGACCGGTCGGCGTCGAGCAGCTGACCGCGTTCAAATACCGCGTGCGCGGGTCGGGACAGGTGAGGCCTTGATGCTATTTGCCGCTAGAGGTTGAAGCTTGCGCCCAGGCCCCCCTCTCTGGCCTGCCGGCCATCTCCCCCTCAAGGGGGGAGATCAACTTGCGCATAGGGCTTCGCCAATCGCCTACGTCATAAGATTTGCGCCTGCGGACGAGCTGCCGGTCTCCCCCCTTGAGGGGGAGATGCCCGGCAGGGCAGAGAGGGGGGCCTAGCACCGTGCTCTCGTCGCCTCAGCCCGCCGTCCCCGCGCACTATCTGCGCATGCCGCATGCCGGCAAGGGCGTTGCCGTCGGCCTGTTCGGCGGCTCGTTCAATCCGCCGCATGCCGGCCACGCGCTGGTCGCCGAGATCGCGCTGAGAAGGCTCGCGCTCGACCAGCTGTGGTGGATGGTGACGCCGGGCAATCCGCTGAAGAGCACGCGCGAGCTGGCGCCGCTGGCCGAGCGGTTGCAGCTGTCCGAGCAGATCGCAAAAAATCCGAAGATCAAGGTCAGCGCGTTCGAGGCCGCTCACCACATCCGCTTCACCGCCGACACGCTGGCGCTCGTCAAGGCGCGCAATCCCGGCGTCGACTTCGTCTGGATCATGGGCGCCGATTCGCTTCGCGACTTCCATCGCTGGCAGCGCTGGCGCCAGATCGTCATGACCTTCCCCATCGCCGTCATCGACCGCCCGGGCGCGACGCTGTCGTTCCTCTCCTCGGTGGTCGCCAAGACCTTCGACTACGCCCGCGTCGACGAGGGTGACGCGCCGCGCCTTGCCCGCATGAAGGCGCCGGCCTGGACCTTCATCCACGGCCCGCGCTCGTCGCTGTCGTCGAGCGCCATCCGCAAGGCGGCAAGGGGCTGAACGTCCCCCTTAGCGAGAAGGGGAAAGTTCGGCCATGTCGCTTTTGCGGCGGCCTTTCGCCGGCAGGTCGGCGATGCTGCGTGAATGCTGGAGAAGAACCGCACCACCATCGAGCCAGATGACGGCAAGCAGCCGGCGCCGCTGATCGCCATTGCCAGCGTCGTGGCGTCGATGGCGCTGATCGCGATCGGCAACGGGCTGATGTTCGCCTTCATCCCGGTGCGGCTCGGCGCCGACGGCTTCGATCCGACCTGGGCCGGGTTGATCGTCACCGGGCTTTCGGCCGGCGGGCTCGCCGGCTGCATCCTGACCGGGCCTCTCGTCCGGAGAGTTGGTCACGCCCGCGCGTTCATGGTGCTTTCGGCGCTGATCGCGCTCTCCAACGCGGCGATCGGCGCCGGCCCGATCCCGCTCATCTGGATCGCGGCGCGCGCGCTCTACGGTTTCGCCATCTGCGGTCTGTTCATCGTCGCCCAGAGTTGGCTGAACGATGCCGTCCCCAATGCCATACGCGGCCGCGTCATGGCGGTGTTCTACGTCGCCTATGTCGCCGGCCTCGGCGTCGGCTATGCGACGCTCGCCGCCATCGACATCCGCACCGCGGCAGCGCCGCTGATCGGGATCACCTTCACGGCGCTGTCGATCCTGCCGGTCGGCATGACGCGGCTGGCGCAGCCGCCGCCGCCGCAGGCGGCCTCGGTGGCGCTCGGCCGCGCCTGGCGGATTTCGCCGGTCGGGGTGGCGGGCATGCTCGCCGTCGGCGGCCTGTCGATGATCATCTCCGGTTTCGCGCCGATCCATGCCACTGCCAAGGGCTACAGCCAGGCGGATGTGGCGCTGCTGTTGTCGGCGATGCCGGTCGGCACGCTGATCCTGCAGATACCGCTCGGCTGGATCTCGGACCGGACCGACCGGCGCTATGTGCTGATCGGCGCGGCACTGCTTGCCCTCGTTGCCAGCCTGCTCGCCATCGCCTTCGACGGCGGCGCGCTGGCCGTCCTGCTCGTGGTCTATCTGATCTGGGATGGCGCGTCGGAATCGATCTATTCGCTGTCCAGCGCGCATGCCGCCGACCGCGCCGGCAAGGACGATCTGCTCGCCCTGTCGAGCTCGATGCTGTTTGCATGGTCGCTGGCGGGGTTTGTGGTGCCGGGCATCGTGACAGGGCTTTCCGCGGTCTATGGCACCGGGACGTTCATCTATGTCGGGATTGTCATCGCCTCGGCCTGTTCGTGTCGTGGCGGGTGCTGGCGGCACGGCCGGTCCCAGCCACCGCGACAGGCAGCTTCGCGCCGATGTGCGCGCAGGCGCCGCTGCCGGTGGAACTCGCCTTCGCGCCGGACGAGCAGCCTCGCCCCGGCAATTGAGGCGCGTTGTCGACGGCTTGCGCTACTGCCTGGTTGAGGGCGGTTCCTGGTGCGATGCTTCCGGTGGCGGCACCGGGACGGAAATGCCTTCGGTGTCGAAGGCCTGCTTGGCGCGTTTCGTGAGATCGATCTGGGTGGCGAAGAAATCGGCGGACGAAGTCCAGTAGCGCAGGCTGATGGCGACGCCGCTGTCGCCGACCGTGGCGACGAAGGCGATCGGCGCCGGCTCGCGCCTGACGCGCCGCTCGGTGGCGGCGACGGCGAGCATCGTCTTTTGCGCGAGGTCGATGTCGTTCCAGGAGCCGATGGTCAGTGTGACGTCGCCGCGGCGGACGCCGTTGCGCGTGTAGTTGCGCACCGGCTGGTTCCACAGCGTCGAATTGGGCGCCAGCACATAGACGCCGTCGACCGTCCGCAGCCGGGTCGCGAACAGGCCGATCTCCTCGATGGTGCCGGAAATGGGCCCGACCTCGACATACTCGCCGATGCGAAACGGTCTCAGCGCAAGCAGCATGATGCCGGCGGCGATGTTCTGCAGCGTGCCCTGCAGCGCCAGGCCGATGGCGAGGCCGATGGCGCCGATGGCGGCGATGATCGAGGCGGTCTGCACGCCGAACTGGCCGAGCACCATGATGACGACGAGGATCAGGATGGCGTAGCGGACGATCTTCGAGAAGAAATGGCGCAGCGTTGCGTCGAAGCCGTGGATGTGACCGAGGCCGCCGAAGATCGAGCGCTCGGCAAGGCCGGCGACGAGATAGCCGACGACCAGCAATATGACGGCGCCGACGGCCGAGAAGGAGTAGGAGACGATCAGGCTGCTGAGTTGCGCGAGGCCAGCCTGCACGGAGAGGAGCGTGTCCTGGGGATCGATCGGCATTGTGGGAAATCCGGTTGGTGGGCGAGCCGATAACCCATGTGGACGCCATGGGTTCCCGACTTTTTTCCTGCTTTGCGGAACCAAGCGGAGGGGATCGCGTTGGCGAGCGCGGGGCCACCGTCTTGAAACTGCAACGGAACTCTGCCTATCTAAGTGGTGTCACCTGATTTGACGGGTGATTTGGTTGTTCTTGCTGCGAAAGGAAAGACACTGAGAACAGCACTGCGGAAGAAGGCCGACATCGTGCCTTCGCCGGCCGGGATCAGCGGAAATGACGCCGTGTCCCGCGCCATCAAGACAGTCCTTGCCAGTCTGGAAGACTCCAAGGCCGAAAACATCGTCTCAATCGACATCCAGGGGAAATCGAGCCTCGGCGACTACATGGTCGTAGCGTCGGGCCGATCGCACCGTCATGTCTCGGCTGTCGCCGATCATCTCCTCAAGGCGCTCAAGGATGCCGGCCTCGGCATGGCGCGCGTCGAGGGGCTGGCCAGCGCCGACTGGGTCCTGATCGATTCGGGCGACATCATCGTCCATGTCTTCCGTCCCGAAGTCCGCGAATTCTACAATCTCGAAAAGATGTGGCAGGCGCCGGACCTCGAGGAAGAGACCCTTCACTGAGCCGTAACTTTGGGGTGCGTGTCCCCGAATCCCTGGGTGACATGCACTAGCGGCTCTTCGAGGCAAGGATGAAGATCACCGTTCATGCCGTGGGCCGGATGAAAGCCGGCCCCGAGAGAGAACTCGCCGACCGCTATTTCGAGCGCTTCGCTAGGAGCGGCCCGGCGGTGGGGCTGGAATATGCCGGCCTCGTCGAGATTGCCGAAGGCCGCGCCCAGACCGCCAACGAGCGCCGGCGCGAGGAAGGCCAGAAGCTGCAGACGATGCTGCAGCAAGGCACGGCACTGATCCTGCTCGACGAGCGCGGCAGGAGCTTCTCCTCCGAGGAATTCGCCGGCCGCCTCGGCCTGCTGCGCGACAGCGGCCGCAAGGCGCTGGTGATCGCCATCGGCGGCGCCGACGGCCACGACCAGTCGCTGCGCGACCAGGCCGATCTGGTGGTCTCGTTCGGCGCGCTGACCTGGCCGCATCAGCTGGTGCGGGTGATGCTGGGCGAGCAGCTCTACCGGGCCGCGACGATTCTTGCTGGACACCCCTACCATCGTTCCTGACGTCGCGGCCAAAGGACACGCCAGGGTCAGCACGCTCGGCCCAAGCTTTCCGGCGGCCGGATCGGCGTCATGAGCATCCTGCATGATCGGATGGACGTGCCTGTACGCCTGGCCGAGGAACTTGAGGACCCTGGAAGCGCGATCGGAAGATGCGTAGTTCTCCGAATTTCCGCCTCAATGGCCCGACATCACGGTAGTTGTGGGTTCTCCATCATGGTTGATGGTTCGTTAACGAAGCGGCGGATAGAGTCTGGGCCTGATGTCTGAAGGCTGGAATTCGAGAACGCGCGCCTGGCGCAGCCGCTGCGGCCTGACATTTGTCGCCGCGCTGATTGCGTTCCGTCCGGCCCTGGCGGCGGAAAACACCCTTGATCCAGCGCCCGATCCCGACCGGAGCCGGGCGGAATACGAACAGGTCTCGAAGGAAATCACGCTCTCGTCCGAGCGGCTGGCCAAGCTCGCCGCCGACATTGCGGCGGTCAAGAAGGATCATGCCTCGATCACCGCGGCGTTGATCCAGTCGCCGATGTCCTCGATGTCCTGGCCGAGCTTCTGCTCGGTCATCGCCGACT
>NZ_RZOF01000118.1:0-15887 GCF_003998955.1 Mesorhizobium sp. M4B.F.Ca.ET.017.02.2.1
GGCCCACAGATCGCGGGCACTCCTGGAAGGACACAGCGCTTACCCTTAAAATATGGAGAACCATGGCTTTACGCCGTCGGCAGTTGAGCTGATCTCGCAATGCTATTTCCCCGGCAACGTCCGCGAGCTGGAGAACTGCGTGTAAAGAACAGCCACACTTGCGCGTTCTCCTCTGGAAGGAACCAATCTTTCGGAACGTGGCAATGGCATCGACGAGCTCTCACGGCCCAGCACGAAGCCGGTTAGGCGCATCGGCGCCCCTGAACACGAGATAGCCGGTTGCGATTCTAACGATACGGCCGGACCGGCGCTGGGACCGCGACGGACGGAGCGTGACCGGCTGATCGACACAATGGAGAAGGCCGGCTGGGTTCAGGCTAATGCGGCTCGAATTCTCCGCCTCACGCCGCGACAAGTCGGCTAGGCGATACGCCGGCATAGTCTCGAGGTGAAGGAAATTCTAAGAGCCTGATGAGCCAATCGTCAGGCCAGTGGTCTTGCGCGCCCTCTGCGCGACAAGGAGTGCTTTGTGCTTCTGAACGGATTTGGACTTGCACTGTCGCAAGCAGGACAAAATTGTGTCGCGCCGGCCTCACACAATCCGACATCGACCCAAATAGTGAACTGAAGCCGCTTTTTTAAGTTGGTATGGCTCTTGCACCTTGAACCGCGACGTTACCAGCAACGGAGCCGTTTGATGTCCTCACCGACAGTTTCGATTGAGGGGCCGACCAGCACGACATCCGAGGGTTTTCTGGCAGCCGCGAAATCCGGTGGCTGCGCACCGTCCTCCTACGGTTCGTCGCCGACCAGCCCGGGCGATGTGGATCCGGCTATTTGGGACAAGATCAAGGATCACCCCTGCTTTTCGGAGGAAGCGCATCACTATTTCGCGCGTATGCATGTGGCGGTCGCGCCGGCTTGCAATGTCCAGTGCAACTACTGCAATCGCAAATACGATTGCGCCAACGAGAGCCGGCCTGGTGTTGTGTCTGAGAAGCTGACGCCCGACCAAGCGCTACGCAAGGTCATCGCGGTTGCCAACGAAGTTCCGCAGCTTTCGGTTCTTGGCATCGCTGGGCCGGGGGATGCCTGTTACGACTGGGAGAAAACGAAGGCAACGTTCGACCGCGTCATCAGGGAAATCCCCGACATAAAGCTGTGCGTCTCCACCAACGGGCTCGTGCTGCCGGACCATGTAGCTGAGCTTGCCGAAATGAATGTTGATCACGTGACGATCACCATCAACATGGTCGACCCGGAAGTCGGCGCAAAGATCTATCCTTGGATTTTTTATGAAAATCGCCGCTACTTCGGCATCGAAGCCGCTCGAATCTTGCACGCGCGGCAGATGCTGGGCCTGGAGATGCTGAGCGCGCGCGGCATCCTCACCAAAATCAACTCGGTGATGATTCCTGGAGTGAACGACCAGCACCTGTTTGAGGTGAACAAAATGGTCAAGGAGCGGGGCGCGTTCCTGCACAACGTGATGCCTCTGATTTCGGACCCGGCGCACGGCACCCACTACGGACTCATCGGGCAGCGCGGCCCAACGGCAATGGAGATGATGGCTCTTCAGGATCGACTTGAAGGTGGCGCCAAGTTGATGCGCCACTGCCGGCAGTGCCGGGCAGATGCTGTCGGCCTGCTCGGTGAAGATCGTGGCCAGGAATTCACGCTGGATGGGATTCCCGACGATGTCACCTACGATGCTGGCAAGCGTCAGGCCTATCGGCAGGTGGTCGCACACGAGCGCCGTGATCATGAGGCGGCGAGGAGCGAGGCCATCGGTATGGTCAAGGCAACAGACTCCGAAAAGTCGCTTCTGGTTGCGGTGGCCACAAAGGGAGGTGGACGCGTCAACGAACACTTCGGCCACGCGAAGGAATTCCAGGTTTATGAAGTCTCGCCTAGAGGGATCAGCTTGGTCGGGCATCGGAAGGTCGAGCGGTATTGCCTCGGAGGCGGGGGCGAAGACGCCACCCTCGAGGGCGTCTTCGCTGCGCTGGAAGGCATACACATAGTGCTATGCGCCAAGATCGGAAATCGCCCGAAGGAACAACTCTCGCGAGCTGGACTGCGCGTAACCGACGCCTATGGCCATGACTACATCGAGACCGCAGTCAGCGCACTTTACGCGGCAGAGTTTGGGATCAGACCACTAGCGGCGACGGCCTGAGCGGTCTCGTCCGATAACCAGGAGTTAGAATGGCTTTCAAGATCATCGCATCCCAATGTACCCAATGCGGGGCCTGCGAGTTCGAATGTCCCTCGGAAGCGATCAAGTTCAAGGGCGACGCCTATGTGATCGATCCAATCAAGTGCACCGAATGCAAGGAGGCCTTCGATAAGCAGCAATGCGTGTCGGTCTGTCCGGTACCGAAAACCTGCGTTCCCGCTTGATTCCTACCGAAACGGTCGGGTTCGCCGCGCGAGGACGCCTGCAACCCGCGACCACACCAAAAGCCTCGAGAAAGGAATGGACAGCATGTGGTCCAGACGCGAACAGGAGGTCGAAATCGGCAGACCGCCACGGTTCATGCAGGGTGAGCGGGTCCGTGCAACACGCCACATAAAAAACGACGGCACCTATCCCGGCAAGGAGATCGGCGAAAACCTCGTGCGGAAGGGCGACGAAGGCTACGTGCGCGACATTGGAACCTTTCTCCAGCAATTCTTCATCTATGCGGTCGAATGGATCGATCGTGGCACGGTCGTCGGCATGCGAGCGCGCGAACTCATTAGCCTCGACAAAGTCGAGGTTCCCTGCGGAGCTGAAGGCATTTCCAACGGAGGAACAGCCGGATGAAAGTAATGATTCGCAGGACCGCTACTGGCTTGTCGGCTTATGTCCCCAAGAAGGATCTCGAAGAGCCGATCACCGAGATTGAGAACGCAGACTTATGGGGCGGGACCGTGACGCTCAGGAACGGTTGGCGGCTCATGCTGCCCGACCTTCCGCGCGATACGCGTTTGCCGATCACCGTCGAGGCGATGAAGATTTCCGACGGGGCCTGATGCCGGTGGGTTCAGTGGCGGAGAGGAAACGCGTATGAACACGATGCTGAGCTGGGACCATCTCGTCGTCGTCCGGGGCAGTTTTGCCAAAAAGCTGATTGACCTGCTGAAGGGCGCTCTCAAGGCCGATCGAGTGATCCCCTATCTCGGTCCTGGTCTTCTGCAGCTTAACACGCCGGAATCACCTGCACCTTGCACCCCTGAAGATGTCGCCGCGGCGCTCAACAAGCGGGCGCCTGCCCCTTCCAGGATTCGCACCAATATGTGGTCGGTCGCGCAGTTTATCGAGCAGCGCCGACATCGTCGGACTCTTCAAGCGTGGATGGCGGAGATATTCGCAGCCCCCGCCGAGCCGACCGTTCTTCACGCCTGGCTCGCAACCCTTCAACTGTCTGTCATCATCGACAGCTGGTACGATGGCGCCATGCGGGCAGCCCTTGCAGAGGCCGGCCAAACAGACGTTGTCGAGATACAAGGAACCACGCGAGCGACCGGAATTGGTAACATCTGGACGAGAACTTACGATTTGTCAGGAACAGAACTCGACGCCGAACAAGTGGCAAGGACGGTGCTCTATGCGCCGCACGGCAGCGTCAGGCCGGCCGCAAACTTCCTCGTGGCTGATTCCGATTACGTCGAAGTCCTAACCGAAATTGATATCCAGACGCCGATCCCGGACGTGGTGAAGCAACGGCGCGTCAACCGGGGCTTTTTCTTCGTTGGCTGTCGCTTCAACGATCAGATGCTGCGCACATATGCCAGACAGATGATGAAGCGCTCCACTGGCCCACATTTTGCGGTGATCGATTCGGCTACGCTGACCAGAAACGAACGTCGTTTCCTTGCCGAAGGCGCAATCACGGTCATCGACATGCCGATCGGCAACGCCGCGGCTCGCCTCGTCGGGGTCGATGCTAGCCAGGATTAATGGCCGGCGATTGCTGGTGAGTCGCTTGCCTCCAAGGGCGAAAACTCAGTTGGGAATACATCTGAGCAGTAATGCTACTGGCAGCACAACGGAGGCTCTGAATTCGTTGGGCCATGTGAAAGGGCCCGCTGCTGCGGGACGTGAGCACGTTGCGGCGGCATTACGCACATGATTTTGTGACACCCGTGGCAAAAGAACTGAAGCGCCCGAGCCGAACCGCGACAAGATATGCAGCGCTCAATGGCTTCGGCAGAAATTTGGCACAGTTTCGACAGTTCGCATGCACCTCCAGGGTCAAGGAGGTTGATTATGCCTGTTTATGTGGGTTGGCGACGCGAGCAGGAATTCCCACTACCTTTGCCCCGGCGGGAACATCGCGTGTGACCACGCTGCCAGCGCCTACGACCGCATTATCGCCAATCGTGACGCCAGGCAGAATGATTGCTCCACCGCCGATCCAGACACGGCTGCCAATGCGAACAGGACGCCCGACCTGCAGGCCGGCCTGTCGCTGCTCGGCATCATGTGGATGATCGGCGGTATAAATCTGCACGGCAGGCCCAATTGCCGTTCCTTGCCCGATTTTGACCTCTACCACGTCAAGAATAACGCAGTTGAAGTTGATGTAGGCATTGGCGCCAATGCGGATATTGAATCCGTAGTCGCAAAAAAAGGGCGGACGGATGACCGTTCCGCGCCCAACCTCTCCCAGCCGCTCGGACAAAAGCTCATGCCAATGCTCCGTGGTCTGCCCCAGCGTATCATTGTACCGCTTGAGCCAAGCCCCGGTGGCCAACAGGTCAGCTTGGATCTCCGGATCCGCCGCATTGTAAAACTCGCCTGCGAGCATCTTTTCTTTCTGGCTACGCATCATAGTCTCCCGTCAGGTCGTGTCCCGTGCAGTGATGCAGGAACGCACATCAAACTGCCTCGGCAACTTTGTAACTCGGTCTGCCGGGCGCGTGGTCAAGCCGGGGCGACAGTTTCGTCTCGACCAACTTCTGCGAATTTTGGAAATATCGCAGATCAACCGGTCGCAGGGCCAATACCTGACGAAGTCGGCAACTGTCCAGCGGTCGAACTCACTTTCATGCCCATCTCAACGGGTGCCATGAGCGCGGCGCAACGCGCTCGAACGCCGAAATACTTAATTCCCAAACACCCTCTAAGATTGAGAAAGTGCATCGTTTTGTACGAAACTAACAATCCCATTAGCTGAAGAGTTTGCAACACATCCGTGTCAGATCCCCATCAGCTTGAACGCCGCCTGGCTGACTTCAGTGTCGGGGTCTTTCAGATGCTCGGGTTCCTGGAAGTGGTTGGCGTTGAAGGCTATCGTTCGACTGGCCAATCTCCCCATGCCGCGCAGCGCTTCACCGAACACATCGGACTGGCGCTTGAACTCCGGACTGTCCTGGTCGGCTGACACGACGGCAATCGGGCAGGTGATCCGGTCGAGATGGCGCATCGGGCTGAATTCCGCCTCTTCCCCCCTCCGTCAGATGCAGGTAGCTGCTGCGCGAGGAAAGCATCACCGGATAGAGATCATACATGCCGCTCATCAGCAAGCCGCCCTTGAGGGCATCCGCCGGTAGGCTGCGCTCCGTCCAGTCGGTGATGAGGACGCAGGCCGCCAGATGCGCGCCGGAAGAATGACCCGCCACATACACCCGGTTCGGGTCGCCGCCGAAACTGGCGGCATTCTTCATCGTCCACTCCACCGCCCGCCTGCAATTCTCGACCATCTGTCGCAGCGTCAGCGTTTTCACACTGCCGAAGTCAGGCGCGGCATAGGCCGCCCCGCGCGAAACGAAGGTCGGGGCCGGATAGGATGCATCCTCGCGAGTGTTTCGGGTCCAGGCACCGCCATGGATGAAGACCAGGACCGGGGCGGCCTTGGCATCCCAGGCGCGAACACATCGATGAGATCTCTGGCATCTGGACCGTATTTTGCCGGACGCGGCGGCATCGCGCGCCGGACCTCGGCGCTGGCGATGCCATCGCCTTCCTCCAGTTCCGCCATCCGCGGCGCCCAGAATGACTGGTCATACGCCGTATCCAGTTGCTCCTGTGTGTAGTCGAGGAATACCGACGCGGCTAAGGACTTGCCGACCGCTACGGCAGACAGGGACACGCCCGCCATGAGAAACGTTCTGCGCATCATTACTCTTCTCTCCCTCAGGACAGCCGCGATGATTGTAAAGGTGGGCGCGATCAATGCGGGGACAAAGTACGACGTAATCCCGGATGAGACCCTCCTCAAGGTCAGTGTACGGACGTTCGACGAGAATGTTCGTGCAAAGGTGAAGAAGGCGATCGAGCGGATCGCTGCCGCGGAGTCGGAAGCGTCGGGCGCCACTCGCCCGCCCGAGATCACTCAGGCCGAGACCGCGCGCTTCTCGCGCGTGGGGATTATCTGACCAAAATGTCGAAAAGCCGTAGTGGAACAAAGGAAAGTGACAACCGAGATCATCAGCCAGCCAGCCCCCAATCTAAGCCCCGAGCAGCACCTTCAACCTGTCCAGCGCCGCCGTCAAACCCTTCAATGAAACCGACAAGGGCACATCCTTCTGGTCGAGACTCTTAACCGTGACCTTGAGCGTTGTGCCCGTGCGCAGCGACGCGGCTGCTTTCGCGTCGAAGCTGAGGGGCACGAAGCAGCCGGCGGGCAGGCAGGTCGAGAAGGGCAGCGGCTTGCCCGCTTGCCCATCGTCGACCTGAAGCGTCGCGCCGACGGCGAGTTGCAGGCCGAAGGGCAGGACGAGATTGCCCGCAATGCCGTCCTCCTGCCCCTTGCCCAATTCGACCGCAAGCAGGCGCCGTCCGTTCTGCTGCGACTGCTGATAGGTAGCCGCGCATACCAGCGTCGGCGTGGCCTGGCAGGAGAGATCCCAGTCCTCATAGGTCTCCTTCAGCGAGGAAGCACCGCCCGGCAGCCCGGCTTCCTGAGCTGCCAACGACGCGGAAAGCGCCATGAGGGTGGCCGCGGCCACCGCACAAATCCTGGACGAATCCGACATCAGCAAAGCTCCGTTGCCCCCTTGTCGTGGAGCGCCGCGCGTGCCTTCGAGGCGAGAATGGCGCTCTATCCGATTGAAACGACGCGTCGGCCCGAAAATCGATGCCGATCTTCGGGCCGACGTATCTGCAACAATTACCCGACCGCGATGCCGCAGGCAAGCGTTCCGCTCCGGCGTGTCGTAAGCACATGATTTGTCCGGATTAGGTAGCACAGGAGTTGTCCGGTTTCATCGCCAGCGAATGGAAGCTGGGGATGAAGCGGGCAGCGTGGCTCCAGGACGGAGAATACAGAAGTTTCGGGACGTATTGAGCCGTTGGACTGGCGGCGATCTCTCGATGATGGAGGCAGGCGAGTTGCTGGGCATGTCGGAGCGGCAATTTCGGCGTTATCGCGACCGTTACGAAGAGGCCGGGGAGGCTGGGTTGCTGGACCGGCGTTTGGGCAAGCTTTCGACGCGCCGGGTGCCAGTGGAGGCGATCGAGGAGATGCTGGAGCTTTATCGCCATCGCTACCTTGGCTGGAACGTGAAGCATTTCCACGAGCACCTGCTGCGCGATCACGATTTCAGCTGGGGCTACACCTTCATCAAGACGCAGCTTCACGCGGCGGGCCTGGTGGAACGGGCCAAGCGGCGCGGTGCTCACCGGCGCAAGCGGGAAAGGAAGCCGTGCGAAGGGATGATGCTACACCAGGACGGCAGCCGTCATCAGTGGCTGGCGAGTGGGCCGATGCTGGATCTGATCGTGACTATGGACGATGCGACGAGCACGATCTATTCGGCCTTTCTGATCGAGGAGGAAGGCACGGCGTCGAGCTTCCAGGGACTTCTGGAGACCTTTGTCGCCAAGGGATTGCCGTCAAGCCTCTACAGCGATCGTGGCAGACACTATTTCGTGACGCTCAAGGCGGGCGGGGCTGTCGACAAGATTCGCATGACCCAGGTCGGTCGGGCGCTCGAGCGGCTCGGCATCGAACATATTCCAGCCTATTCGCCTGGAGCCAGGGGCCGCTCCGAGCGGATGTTCTCAACCTTGCAGGACCGACTGCCGAGGGAACTGGCACTGGCCGGCATGGCTGATATCGAGGCCGCCAACCGCTTCGTCGCACAGACCTATCTGCCGGCTCACAATGCCCGCTTCGCCAGGCCCGCCGCGGTTGAAGACAGTGCCTTTGTCGCCGCCGACCCGCAGCAATTGGCCCAGATCCTGTGCATCGAGGAGGAGCGCGTCGTTGCTCGTGACAACACGGTCGCCTTCGCGCGGCTGCGATTGCAGCTCCCGCACAGTCCGATCCGGGATGATGATCGTTGTGGAGCTGCCGTGCACGACGATTTCGAACCATAGTTGGCGATGTAGAATTCTATTTTAATCGTATAGAACAATTGAGAAACGTCGCCAATCTGAACACCTCGCCTCGGATCATGGCGTTCGGACGATGACTGCCGTAAGATTCCACCCGTGTGGGGCAAGGCTGCTACCGGCCTGCGACGGAGGGGAACATGGCAATTGATACTCTTGATAAGGTGCCGCTGCTCTATCACTTCACCGACCGGAGGAACCTGCCGGTGATTAAAGAAATGGGAGGACTCTATCCACTCGCGCAGCTTGACCAGAAGAAGGTCAAGGTTCCGGCACCGGGCGGCAATGAATGGAGTCGTGACGCCGACGCGTTGAAGGGAATGGGCAACTACGTCCACCTTTGCTTTCGTAGCACCCATCCGATGGAGTACGTTGCCCGGCAGGATGGGAGGATTACGGACACGATCTTTCTGCAAATACACCCCTCGGTAATGCAGTTCACGGGTGTTCGTTTTACCAACGATGTCGCGAACAAAGCTGGCGTCGAATCGATTCCTATCGGAGAGGCTGAACCGCTAATCGATTTTGAGATACTTTACACCCGAACGGACTGGAAGGATTCGGCGATTAAGGCGCGTCTCACTCAGGCGGAGAAATACGAGGTGTTGGTTCCCCATGTCATTCTGCTGGGCTTAATAAGGAACATTTAGAATGGCTGAGAGACCAGTCTTTATCCCTGCAACCGAGGACGAAGGTTACGTCAGGCGATTGGATTTCGAAATTCCGTGGGCCGGTGGCTTCGCTGAGGTTCAGAAGAAGAAGAATATACGGTCGCTGCATGAGGCCGCCAAGAAAGCCGGATATGCGCCGCTGCTAGAAGTGTCTAGCAAGTCTGATGAAGTCGCCGGCCAGCATCTTAGCGCGTTTCACCTGCGCGTGAGGACCAGCATCGGCGAGATACCGCTGGAGAACGCCTTTCAGGGAAGTAAGGTATTCGAGCGTGGCGGGCCGTACACCGATCTGTACGAGGTTGAACCGCGCGATGCGAAGCGCGAGCCACGACTCCGCGAATCCGGCGCACTGGTGGGCTTCAAATTCGACGGCTTCGAGTTCCCGCTAGAACCCACGACCGTGTTCTACGATTGGCTTTATCTCAATGCCATCTTTCCTCACCGTGTATGGCTCAAAAATCGAGTGGACGGCGAAATGCGGTATGCCGGTTTCACTGACATAGAGTTCAACCCTACCAAGTCGGTCAATTGTCAGGCGAAAACGTGCGCTCTGTTCGTAGTGCTCATGAGGGAGAACAAGCTGGAGCGCTACCTAAAAACGCCCGAGGTTTTCATTGCCGCGATGGCTGCTCATTCGCTTCGGCCGACCGAGCATCAACCTCATTTGAAGCAGGCCAGACTTAGGGTCGGCTAGCAGGCAGTAGCGCAATTTATTCGCTAGAGCAGCAAGGTCACTGCCGAGACCGCACGCCGGGTAACCGGTATCAGTACACCTGTCTTCGGCGTGTCATGGTCGGACCCCAGCCCCTCAGAGACAGAAATCGTACGCCGCTTCCTCGTTTCTCGAAGATCGACGCGTCCTTTACAATCCCTTCGATAGCGGCGGAAGCCCATGAGTTGCCTGTCAGGATTGAGTGTAGCCGCGGGCTCTCATGCAATCCTTGACGAGATTGCCTTGTTCCATACCCTTGACGATACGATCCCCGACACCGTCCCCGATTGCATCTGTCATCGTTTTCGGGCGGCTATTCGTTCCGATCGTCGCCGTCGCCATTTCCGACTGATACTTGCATTCAGTGTAGTCCTGCTGGGCAGCACTGCGCGGCGTCTCGTCCTTCACCCAGTTGCCGCCGTCGGACGTACTGCACCCGGCAGCGAAAGAAAGGCACCCTGCCAAATCGCAATTAGAATTACTTTGTTCACGAAACACTCCTTCCGGAAAGCAAAAGCAGCAATGGCCGAAGGATGGTCGGCCATTGCAAGGCGATAAGATCTTTCAATAGAGATGGCTGTCAGTTCGCTGCTGGAATCGGGCATGACATATCGCCCTCCCTTGCGGCGATTAAAACCGAACACTGAGTTTGGCGTTGAAGCCATGCTCCTGCGCGTCCGAGGCAAGCTGACCTTTATAGGTAAGCCCGATGGTTGCCTTGTCGGTAAGGTTGACATCGATACCAGCTTCGAAGACGGCAGCGTTCTTTGCGATTGGCGTTCCCTCCACGGCGAAGGATGAGCCGCCTGTGAAGGCAAGCGCCGTTTCAGGCACCACATCGCCGAACGCATGACGCCAGCCGATACCGCCACGGGCGGTTGTATTGACGGAACCAAGCGGGAAAGCGGTCGAGGCGCGCAGCCCTATCGTGGTGAATGTCGTGTCGCTCGACCGGTCTTTTCCGGAAAGCGCAGCGGCACCGCCATGCTCTGTGAAGCCATCCGCGTTGAAGTTCACATAGGCTAGGTTCGCATAGGGCTCGAAAGATACGGAAGCTGTATCCAGTCGAGAGCCGAGTTCGCCGAAAGCCTGGAACGTGCCGGCATGGTAATCGGCCGAAAGGCTGTCGGAGAAGCCCGGAAACGCCACCGACCTGCCGGTCTCGATGCGGTTCCACGTATAGGCAAGGCCGGAACGGAAGCTGTGAGGGCCACGCTGCGTGCCAGCGTAGATCCCGAGGTGATAATTGTTGCCTGAGCCGGAGGAGGCGCGATCATCCACATGGATGGACGTATGGCTATAACCGGCAAGAAGCCCGAGCCGCCAGCTTTCGCCGATGGCCGCATCGCCGCCTGCAATAAAGCCTCCCGTCGAGCGGTCGAGGCGAGCAGCGTTGCCGTCTCCGTCCAAATGTCCCCAGGCGCCGAAACCGCTGCCCCAGACGGCGAAGTTTTCGCTGGTCGCGGGAGCCAGTTCCGGGCCTTCCGGTCCATATGCCATGACCGGCACGGTTGATGCGCCCACGCCTGCGAACGCTGCGCGAATGCGATCGCCGGCGGCGTCACGGACGAAATGGCTGTCTTCGACAAAGGCGCTGTGAACGGAAGCATGGATCTCGCCCGAAAGCTGATCGAATGCGTTGCGGGATCCCTGTCCCGTCAGGAAGAGGATGTTGTCGTGGATCGTGTTGCCGGAACCAAGGGCTTCCGCAGCCGCGCCCACGGATCGCTGATTGAAGGTATTGCCGACATCGGCAAAGGTGACAGAATTGCGATCGACGTCGAGATAGACGTTGGTCGGGTCATAAGCGAGTTCGAAATCGACGAAGGGCGAGTCTGTAAAGAGGCCTCCTGTCAGCCCGCCGTAGGTCCCGATCACGCCGCCAGCGGCGGTCAGAAGCGTGTAGCGGGTATCGACTGAGAAATGCCCGGCACCTTCACGCACCAGGTTGACGCTCGCTCCCTTGTTGATGGCGGCACTGCCGGCAACGTCGATGAGATCTGAAGCCTTGCTCGGTGCGATACCCGCCAAATAGGTCGACCCGGCCTGCTGCACGAAGTCACCGTTGACGGTGAGCACTGCAACCCCCTTGCTTGGATCGAGCACGCTGCCAGGAGCGACGGTGCCGCCTGCGCCAACCGTAAGAGAGCCGACTGCACCGATACCCGTAAGGGTACCAGTAGCCGAGACGCCTACCTTCGAAACAATGCGGCCATCGACGGCGAGTATGCCTCCAAGCACCTTGGTCGGCCCGCTGTAGCTGTTTTCGCCGGACAGGATCAGCGCTCCTTCGCCGCGCTTCGTCAGGTCTCCGGCGCCCGAGATTGAATTCGACCAGATCGAGGAGTAGCCTTTGGTGTCGACGTCGAAGACGCCGGCGTAGCGGAACTCGCCCGGACCCTCGATCGCAACGCCGAGATTGAGCAGACCCTGGCCGAAGACTTGTTCATCCTCGAACCCTTTGGTGGTCGTCGTTGTCAGGAGGGTTTCAATGGTCTGGCGGGCGTTCATGTAAGGGAATGCCGACCGGATCACTGCCGCCGCGCCAGCAACATGCGGCGTTGCCATGGAAGTACCTTCCTCGTACTTATACGGGTTGTTCTTGTTCGCCCGATCCCCTTGTGGCCAGGTAGAATAAATGCCGTTCTCATCAATCGGATTATCGGGATCGGCATTAATATCGCCACCCGGAGCCGCGAGGCACCACTCTGCTGTGGCTCCGCATCTATTGCTATAGCTGGCAATCTTGCCATCCTTGCCGACAGCAACGACTGTTATCAGCGAGCCTGCCAGATCCGAGAAGTCGAGCTTCGAGACATCAGACCCGCTCACTATCTTGTATGTATTTGGGTTATTGAAATCGAAACCTTTGTTTGTTTGATCGTTTGTGTCGATGAACTTATAAAGATTTCCATCTTTGGTATTTTCTGGCGTTATTAACGGCAACGTGCCGATGCCGCTGGGAATCGCCGAAGCAGCGCCGGGTTGGTCGTCGGTACTGGCATCATTACCGGCGGCGAAGACGAGCACGATGTCCGCCTTAGCCGCCTTCTTCAACGTATTGTAGGTATCGACGAGATTGCTCGGATCATCATAGATGGCCTGATAGTCGAGAATCTCATAGTTTTTATTATCGATGGCATATCCCTTGCCATCGAGTTTCAGTTGGCCGTTCTCGTCCTTGAGATACCGCCCCAGCAACAGGCCTGGCCCGTAGCTCCCATTGAGCACGCCAGCTCCCGCACCAATCGCGTATTCGATCGCTTCATTGGTCGGGTCCATCTCGGGATCATCTGGGTCGCCGATATCCACTGCTCGAAGGGGCAATACTGTCGATTCATAGGCCACGCCCTGCATGCCCGTGCCGTCGCGCGCGGCGCCGATTATCCCCGCCACATGGGTCCCGTGTCCGTCAGGCACACCGTCTTTGTCGACAGAATGGCTGACGTCAGCCAAGCGTTTATCCGTCCCGAAGTTGTGCAGCGCCTTCGAAATGCGCGCCACGAATTCGGGATGGTTGATATCCAGTCCTGTATCCACAATCGCAACGACGACGCCCTTGCCCGTATAGCCTTTAAGGTAGGCGGGCAGGGCGTTGATCATACTCAGGCCCCAATTTCTGGAATATTCGGCATCTGCCACCGGCGCAGGCGACGCGACTGATTCCTGGGCCAAGGACAGATTTGGTGCGAAGAGCGCCGTTGTTGCTAAAAACAATTTGATCGTTCTGAAGCGCGTTGGCATGCTTAATCCCTATTCCCAAAACTACTTATTTCTTTCAGATCAGATTGGCGCGATATCGAGCGGCAAGCGATCAGCTTATGTATCGACCAGGTCCCGCCAGCGGAGATCTGCGCGTCGCCTCTACGCATGCTGGCGTGTCACCAATGATACATCGATTATTTCTGGATTTCAGGCACGTCGGATTGGATTTGCCCTTGCGGTGTAGAGCGAAGTTACTAGCCATAGGATTCCTCCTTCTTAGTTTTGTCAGCCGCAGAGCCCCAGTACGACTGGTGGTAGAAAGCACACGGCCGGAATCTTGGCAGCGCTGTTCACACCCACGTTCGTAAGGTGGCCGATGGGCTCGGCGCCAGAGCACCAATGCTTGACCTGCTCCAGCTCTTGCTCGGCGGGTTGTTTCAGAGACGCTTGATCTCGATGCCGTGTTTTCTCAGCACGTAGCCGATCTGGCGCGGGGTCAAACCGAGCAGGCGCGCCGCCTTTGCCTGCACCCAGCCACACTTTTCCATGGCGGCAATGACCGTATCGGCATCGGGCACCCTACCACGAGTCGTGGCAGGGCCTATCGGCGCTTGCCCGTCGCCGACGGGCGGGGCGGCACGGGCGGCGGAAGGCTCGATCGTAGTCGAGTTCTCTGACGTCGGCGGTCCGTTCTTCCACAGCGCCGCGGCCAAGCACTCACCCACGCAACAGGCAAAGTCAGTTCTGAGGATTGATGGACCCGTCGCCAGAACTGCCGTCCGTTGAACGCAGTTTTCGAGCTCTCGGATGTTGCCTGGAAATTCGCAATTCATTAGCACCTCAATCGCTTCGGGAGCGAAGGTCAGCGTGTGATCATTCTCAGTATTGAAATTCTTGAGAAACTGAGCGGCCAAGAGCGGAATATCACCTCGCCTTTCGCGCAATGCCGGCACGCGTAAAGTGACGACGCTGATGCGGTAATAGAGGTCTTGCCGGAACTCCTTGCGTTGAACTGCCTTTTCCAAGTCCCTGTTGGTTGCGGCAATCACGCGAACATCGACTTTAATGGTGTGGTTGCTGCCGACACGCTCAAACTCCTGCTCCTGCAGGACACGCAGCAGCTTAGCCTGGAACGAGCCCGATATTTCGCCAATCTCGTCCAGAAACAATGTGCCTTTGTCGGCAGCCTCAAAGCGCCCCTTGCGCAAATTGATCGCGTCGGTGAAGGAACCCTTCTCATGACCGAACAAGTCAGATTCCAGAAGCGTCTCGGTGAGCGCCGCGCAATTGACCTTGATGAAGGGCTGCTTGGCGCGAGGCGAGAGTTCGTGAATGGCTTTGGCAACCAGCTCCTTGCCGGTTCCGGATTCACCTCGCAACATGACCGTAGTCTTCGCCTTGGCCACCTTGACAAGGTGCTCACGCAGCTTGCGCAGCGCCAGACTATCGCCAAGCATCTCCTTGCTGATCTTTTTACGCTCCATTTGGCAGCCCATCCCACTCCGCCACCCGCCGGTGGAACTGCACTTGACGGTGAGCTGTGTTGTTTTTCGTCATTATCATTCTCGATCTCACCTTTGTGCCTCGAAATTTCCGGCGCGCGGACGCCCTCGGCAAATGGCAATGGCGCCTGAGCATCGTTGTCTTTCACCAGGACGAGCGTCTTCTCCTCCGTGCGGGCGCCCGCAATATGCGCGCTTGTTTGCGCAGGCCTTTACTCGACCGGTCGCCGTTCTGTCCGGCTTCTGCCGCACCGCAGCCTGCAAACCCATCCTTGACAAGAAAGGAGGGGAGTCAATCGAGCTCTCCTTGCATTCGTGCAAGGAAAATTGTCAGTTTGATAGAATTCTATCAAAACGGCAGAAACGCTCCGCCCCCAATTTGGCTGTACCTGCGGCGTTCAGCGTACGTGACGACATGTGCGGACTTGTCCCAATTGCCATCCGAGTTGTGCGGGAAACAGTAGCCGCTGCGCTGTTCGCTTCAACCGCGTGATGCCGCTGACAGTAGAGGCGGCGGCTCGTCGAGCGAGGCTTCATTGTTCGGCTACTAAAGCGGCTGTGCTTTGGTGGGAGTTGGTTTCGCCCAAGTTCTGGGCCTGAGGGCGTCGGCCCGTTTCGCCGCACAGGCTCCTTCCACATCGTCGAGCCGAGAAAGAGGGGCCACACAGCTCCCCCTGTTTCACAATGCCCCGCCCCTCAGCAGCTAGATACGACAGGTGACCTCAAATGATGCGTCTTGCATGGCTTCTACACCTGCCTGAATGCCAGAACTGCGTTCGTACCGCCCATGGCGAAGGCGTTGCTCATGGCGACGCGCACCTTGCGCTCGCGCGGCACATTGGGTGTGATGTCGAGGTCGCAAGCGGGATCTGGCTCGCGATAGTTGGCGGTCGGCGGCACGACGTCCTCTTGGATTGCCATCACGCAGGCGATCATTTCAAGCGCGCTCGCTGCGCCGAGGCAATGCGCGT
>NZ_RZOF01000119.1:0-15864 GCF_003998955.1 Mesorhizobium sp. M4B.F.Ca.ET.017.02.2.1
ATCGCGTCTATGGCGAGACGATCTCGGCACCCTCGACAGACCGCCGAATGCTAGTGATCAAGCAGCCCAGCGGCGTTGTTGGCACGATCACGCCATGGAATTTCCCGGCCTCCATGGTGGCGCGCAAAATCTCGCCGGCCTTGGCTGCGGGCTGCACGATCGTGCTCAAGCCCGCTGAACAGACGCCGCTCGTGGCTGGCGCAATGTTCGCCCTTGCCCATCAGGCCGGCTTTCCCGATGGCGTGGTCAACCTGATCTATGCGTCCGAAGGTGATCGCGTCGGCCGTGAACTCTGCACCAATTCCAAGATCCGCAAGATCAGCTTCACCGGTTCGACCGAGGTCGGGCGGCTGCTGATGCGTCAGTGCTCTGACCAGATCAAGAAGGTTAGCCTTGAGCTCGGCGGCAACGCACCTTTCATCATCTTCGATGATGCCGACATCGACGCTGCTGTTGACGGTGCGATCCAGGCGAAGTTTCGCAATGCCGGCCAGACCTGCGTTTCGGCGAACCGTATTTACGTCCAATCGAGCGTTCACGATGAGTTCGTCAAGAAATTCGTGGAGAAAGTCCGGCACTTGTCGGTTGGCGACGGATTCGATGCCGGAGTGGACATCGGACCGCTCATCGACAGGCATGCTCTGGCCAAGATAGAGTCTCACATCGCAGATGCCATTGCGAAAGGCGGCACAATACGATGCGGGGGCCAACGTATCGGCAAGAATGGCACGTTTTTCAAACCCACGGTCCTCACCGAGATTTCCAGCGTCATGGCAGTCGCGCAAGAGGAGACATTCGGGCCGCTGGCGCCGATCATTCGCTTCAACGATGCGGATCAGGTCGTGCGCGAGGCCAATGACACGATTTACGGCCTCGCCGCATACTTCTATGCCTCCAACATGAAGCGGGTCTGGCGTGTGGCAGAGGCTCTGGAATATGGCATGGTTGGCATAAACACGGGACGCATGTCCTCGGAGGCGGCACCGTTTGGCGGCATGAAGCAATCCGGCATCGGGCGGGAGGGTTCCCGCCATGGCCTCGAGGACTATCTGGAAATGAAATATCTCTGCATGGGCGGGATTTGAAACCTGCTGCACTGTCTCTCCGCCCACCGGCCGCCCACCGGGGGCGGCCTGCGGTCAATGCCGCCACCTAATTTGAAGTTCCAAACGCCGTTGACCTGAAACACGGATGCCCGGCAGGAGACTGAGCTCGCTGCCGGGCCGGACATGCCTTGGGAGGGCATAAGTCAGCGCTCCTAGGGCCGATGGGGCCACTCAGTTCGTGCGCCTTTTGCCGATTGCGTTGCATGTGCCGTGCCAAGCCAAAAAGCATTGATAAACCGCCGATGGATCAGCTTTTGCCCTGTTGCGCACTCTACATTGTGGGATATGCGACAATGCCCAAGCGGTTGGATCGTCGTGTTGCAGATCCCCAGACGGGTCATGATTGCTATTCTTAGGACAGTGCGCAGCAAGCGCTACCCGCTGTACTACAGGCACACCATTTCCATAATCAAGCGGTGAGTGCGATGTCTGACCGAGCTGTCGGTCCAGGGGACAGTGTGAGGTCTCAAATCCCTCCATATTGTTGCACCCGCCGGTCCAACAGGACTGCAGGTCCGGACTCAAAGGATCTTGGCTGCTATGGCGACATTGCGGTGCACGCCGCTTTCCGACCACTGATGTGGGTTCAGGTCGAGGCCGGCCCTAATGAACCATCGCCTTGGCACCCTCGCCGATCTCATTTCGGCATCGACAAGCTAGACCAGAGCGCACCTTGCAAGGCGCCATGCAGATCTGTCGGCGGGCGAACTGTTGGTGACGGGTCAGCTGCGAGCGAACGTTCATCCACTGACGCACAGCGCGGACTGTCGCATTTCAAATTAGGAAATCTCTGTAGCCACCATTCATGAGCGCGCGGCCACGCGAGACGGCCCGACGGATGCGGTCGCGCAGATGATCGCGAGGATCCGCCCAGTCGGCATGGACGCGCCGTTGACCGATGAGAACTTCGGCGAGCTCGCGATGTGGTGCTCCGGCGAGCGAACCGTCGAGCGCACGAAGAACGAAGGACAAACGGACGCCGCGCTTTTCCGGCGCAAACAAGCGGGGGGGCAAATGTTGCCCTAGACTGAGAGCATTGAGGCACTCCAGTCCCCTCAGTCGATGCTTTAAAAGCACCGCGGGCCAGATGGCTTGCGTATGCAGGCAAACAGGGTGGAGGATATTCGCGCCCGAGACGGCGAGCTGCAGCGCGTGGTCCGCATTGCGAAGAAGAACATGCTGGCTCTTGTCGGGCGCCTGCAGGACGGTTGCACGACAGGGCAATGCCGAGAGTTCGAACGGCGGTGTCGGCGACGAGGCAGGCAACCGTTCCGCAATGAGCGGCAGCACATGGACGCACCAGAGCGGACACCAGAATACGACCGAAGCGCGGCCACAAGACTCCGCGAAACAGAACACCCCAGCGTGACAGGTCGCCGGCCGACGCGACCATATCGAGAAAGGGTCGGAGAGACCAAGTCTTGCAATGCTGGCGCGCAGCGGTCAGATCGCGCTGGAACGCCGGGTTGCGGCGTAAGAACTCCCAAGCCCACTCCCGCAGCGTCAGGCCAGCGGTGTAGTCGTATGATCTTTCATCCCGCCAATCGGCCTGATCCGCGCCAGTCAGGAGATTCATGACTGACACCCCCTGCCCGCGCCTGCGTGCGTCGAAACATTATGCCACTTCGCAAAGCACCGGCGAAGGCAGCAGACGTCGAAGGCACCTTTTTGTTGAAGCGTGCGGCATTGGCACTGGCGACGACACAAGATGTGCCCAAATTGCCACCAGACCGTCGAACGGGCACAGCGACGGCCAGCGCGACCTGAGCACGCCAAGGGAATTGATTCCTTAACGGTCATCGGCTCCTGCGTCGCGATCCAGACGTCCCTTGAAGGCGCAGTAGCGCGGCAGTGGATCGCACGCTGCTTGTCGGCAAGTTGTCGTAGCGGCGGCGCCATAGGCACGGTCATCGGAGGGTCTCCTGCGGCAAGTTTTCGCCATTGGAGGCCAATCTGCCCGCTATGGCAGCCTGTGCAGTTGCACAGGTGAAGCGGACCAATCAGGGGGGAGCTATGGCGGAAACTGGGTGATGACGGTTTGAGGAGAGCGGCGTATCGAGGCGGGTGATGAAGCCTGCCAGAACCTCTCAAGGAGAGCGATACGCCATGAACGAGACTGTCAACATTGTTCGCCTTCGTCAGCCCGACGAAATCGGTGATACCCTGACGGATGTACTTCGCAGCGGCGCGCGCAAATTGCTTGCGCAGGCGATCGAGATGGAAGCCGAGGCGTATGCTAAGGCGGTCGACTGCCTGACGAAGGATCAGAATGCGTCGCTGGCGTTCTACGATTTCCCCGCCGAACACTGGGATCATCTGCGAAGGTCCAATCCCATCGAAAGCGTCTTTGCGACCGTTCGCCACCGCACGGTGCGTACCAAGGGCTCGCTATCCTCGACAACCGCCCAGATGATGGTCTTCAAGCTGGTCATGGCCGCGGCCAGGACGTGGCGACGATTGAAAGGACAAAATCAGTTGCCGAAACTCATCGCAGGTGCCAGGTTCCTGGACGGAATCGAGGTCATCGAAACGAAGCCGCAGAGCGCCGCTTGATCAGCCTCGTCACCCAAATTCCAGCATAGCTCCATCGGAACTGCCAGCCTTCCTTGCCGATCAGGCGCAGATCAGCGCTGACGATACCGAGGACGGCGACGGCGATCACCTCCAGGCCGCCAAGTAACGACCCTCAAAACACCGCCCTGGGCCGGCCGTCCCATCGGGCCTTTCTGTTTCTGGACAAAGAGCAAACATATGTCCGCAAGCGACATTTACGAGAATGCCCCACTCGGGAAGCTGATCAACTATGGTGATCGTGCCCCCAAACCGCTCGCCCGACAGGACCGTCTCATGAACGCCCTTCCCGCACGAGCCGCCGGCATTCCGGCTGGCTTCCTCGATCAGACCGCGTCCAACCGGACCAGCCGCGCCACCCGGATTCTGCATGCCGCCGACCATATCACGCCCTTTCTCGAACGGGGTCGGCCGATCGGCGCGAATGCAAGGGAGCGGGCTTTGCAAAGACCGGCAAGGCAGAATGGGATTCCTGGGGAACTGGTCGAGGCCAGCCTGAACCGGTATCTTGTGCCTGCCCTCGGGAGTCGCTCTATCCACCATGTGACCGACACCGACATTGCTAACATCACCAATAAGATCGTCGCCGGGGGTCACCCGCAAGCGGCTAACACGGCCTTCTGGTATATGCGGGCATTTTCAACTGGTGTCGCAAACCGCCGCAACGGCTCATCGCGGTTTCCCCGCGAGGAATTGGAAAATCCGGCCCCGATCGTCAAGCGCAAGCGAGTGGTGAACGATGCCGAACTGGCGGCTATCCGGTGTCGCAAACCGCCGCAACGGCTCGTCGCGGTTTCCCCGCGAGGGATTGGAAAATCCGGCCCTGATCGTCAAGCGCAAGCGAGTGGTGAACGATGCCGAACTGGCGGCTATATGGACGGGCTGTGAGCCCGAACCGGGCGATATCGGCTATTCGTTCGGCTCCATCGTCAAGCTGCTCATGCTGACCGGACAGAGGCGTACGGAAGTTGCCGCGATGCGTTGGTCTGAACTCAACCTTGAAGCCGGAACATGGGACCTATCGGCGGACCGCACGAAGAACGAAGAGCCTACGCTTATTCCGCTGTCCACACTGGCGGTGTCGGTCCCCCAGTCGGTACCGAAGACCAATGACACATTTGTTTTCCCTGCGAGGGGCAACGGCTTTGGAGAACTGGACCCTTCACGATCTGCGCAGGACGCTCGCGACAAATCTCGGCAGGCGGCAGGTATTGCCACACGTCATCGAGCACATACTGAATCACAAGGCAGCGTCCCTGACAGACATAGGCGAAATCCACAATCTCTATACCTACGTCAAGGAGAAGCGCGAGGTGTTGCAGATGTGGTCAAATCACATCGAATGGCTGATCAAGCAGGCTTCGGAAATGGACGCTCTGGCGGCGTAGCTGCTGGCATGGGCGGAAGATGCGGCGCAACAATCATCAGAGCCTCATCGAATTGGAGATCATGCTTGACCAGCAAATGCGCGGCCAATGCTTCGATGGCCGACCTGTGATCGAGTACTAGCCGGGCCGTGCGATCTTCGATCCGCCCCCAATCGGGGCGGCGCGGCATCAGGAACCGCAACTCACCATAGATTCGCTTGGCATCCGCGTAGTCGCTGCTCCCCTCATTCTCGTCGGACGCATTCATCGCCATATCGAACGGGTCCAGATAGCCTTCGAATGCGGATTCTGCAAAAGGACCTGCCAGACACGTAACTATCTCCCGGATCGCACAATCGCGTTCCAAATATCGATCCATATCGTCCTCGAAAATCGGCTTTCGCTTCGAGGTGAATCCTTGCGCTGAATAAAACCCGCGCCTTCGACAACACCACGGTAATCTCCGTCACCGGGGTCGGGGTAAATACTAACACTTGAGAAAGCAGGGAGTTTACGGTCGTCGTCGAACATCTGACGGTTCAAAACGATGGCGGCCACCGCGTGCCCGGCTTCGTGGTGCGCCACAAACGGGAGATATTGGGAGGCTACATTCATGCGGTGCGGCTCTCAGGTCTAGTTTGCTTTTGCGCATAGGACCGCAATCGTCGTGCCAACTGGGAAAATCGTTTCGGACAATGCGATCGCTCCGATAGCGTTGTGTCTCCTGTCTGACATTGTTGGGAAGTCGACACGCGCCCGTCGCAATGCGGTCGACCTTCCGCGCGAGTTGGGTGACCCGTGAAGGCGGCCGACCAGGACGATGTTGCGCTGATCGGCGACGAAGGCGCCGCCGGGCGAGATCGCGCATCAGGGGTTCGGTGACCGGCGTGTCGGCGAAGTCGAAGTCGTCGATGTCCTTGGCCAGCGGCAACTTGGCGACGGCGAACTGGTATTTGATGGAGCGGGCCTGCTTCTCCGATATCTCGGCTTGCAAGAGATCACCGACAATCCTGGGCGGCTCGTGCCGTCGCTTGATGGCGACGCCCATGATCTCGTCATAGGCGCTGCGCATTCCGTAGAGCTTCAGCGCCCCCATCAGTTCCAGAACCTCGGTGCGTTTCCGTTTGTCCTCCTGAGACTGTCATAGCTGGCGCAGTCGGCGACCGGCTCGTGAGCTAGGGTCAGCGCCTGGGGAATGGAAAGGATCGTGCCCGGCGCCGGATCGCGGCTGCGGGCCAGGATGTTGAGGATCACCGCCGCCGAACAGACGCCATGCTCGAGCGCTTCCTGGCAGGCGCTCTCGACCGCGCTCAATCCGTCGGTCAGAACGCAGGTGAGGATCGACACCATCTGCCGGTCGCCGTCATCGGCCGCCCCTAGCTTGCGGCGCACCTTCTCCATGGCTGATGGCAGAACCCATTCCCGGAAAGGCGCGCCGTTGCGCAGGCCGTTCGGTTTGCGGGCCATCACCGGCACGTAGTGCCAGGGATCGTAGACGACCTCGTTGCGGCCGAAAGAGCGTGCGTGCTCGCCGACGACCGCGCCATCCTGGCGGATGACGATGCGGTCGGCATAAGCATGGATCTCGACCGGCCGACCGACGGCACTCGACAGCACCGAGTATTTGTTGTTGTCGAAGCGCACCGTGCAGGTTTTCGACACCGACGCGGGAATGCAATGGTAGCCGTCGAAGCGACCGGCATAGGGAATGAAGCTGGCGCGTTCTTCTTCGAGTACGTCCCAGATCGTGCGCTCACCCTGTTCGGGATGCCGACGCGCCTTGGCATTAGGCAACGCATTTGTCGGCCAGCCAGCCGTTGAGATCCTCCAACGTCTTGAAGCGCAGCCTCGGTGTGAAGAAGCGCTCGCGCACCAGCCCGACCTGGTTCTCGACTTGCCCCTTCTCCCAGCCGGCCGCCGGTGTGCAGGCCTCCGGCTCGACAAGGTAATGCCCGCACATCTGCGCAAAGCGGCGGTTGTAGCGGCGATCCCTGCCGATGAAGATCGCGTCCACCGCCGTCTTCATGTTGTCGTAGATGCCGCGCGTGCAGGCGCCACGGAAGAAGGCGAACGCCCGGTCATGCGCGTCGAACACCATCTCCTGCGTCTCGCGCGGATAGGCCCTCACGAAGAACATGCGGCTGTGGCAGAGCCGCATGTGCGCGACCTTCACTGTCACCGTCACGCCGTCGAGCAGGACGATCTCGGTGACTCCAGTCGAACTGGTAGGCCTCGCCAGGTGCAAAACTCAGCGGAATGTAGCCCTCGGCCACGGCGCTGCCGCGATCCGCCGCCCAGCTCTGAGCATGCCGCCACCCCGAACTGTAGCTGCCGTCATAGCCGAGGCCGCGAAGCTCCTCGAAAATACGGATCAGCGTCAGCCGCTCCCGCTGCGGCTTGGCCGCATTCGCCGACAGCAGCCGGTCCAGCGTCTCACGCCAGGCTCCCATGCGGGGATAGGGCTGGTGCTTGCGCTCGTAGCGGAACTCCGTCTCCTCAGAACGCAAGACCTTGCGCACCACCTTGCGCGAGATCTTCAGCTCGCCTTGCTCGACTTCCCCTGGACCAGCGACAGCCGACGTATCTTTGCAATCGTCTCCAAAACCAACATCCAAAACACAAATGCCTCCGATCAAGCCGGAGGCATCTTGATGACCCCATCGTTAAGGGGTCCCGTTTGGACGAAAAGCACCCCTTAAACAGGGTCCTCATTCCACGAAAAATCAATGCACTACCTGACGTCAATCCACAGCATTGGGCCGAAGCATGCCACGGGCTCATGCCGCGGAGAGCGGGAAGATATTCTTGAAAGAAGCGGTCTCCGACATCAATACCGACAGGATCGGCAGCTTTCTCACGTCACTTGAGGTCGAGCGTGGCAGTTGCGACCCGCAATGCAAGGCTGGCGGCGATGCATACCTTGCGCGGTTCCTGATCTCGGAGCACCCCGAATATATGGATACGCTGCAACTGGTGGTGACACTTCCCTTCAAGAGGGCGCGCGGGTGGCACCTGTCGAATATCTCGAAGAGCCCGAAATCAAGAGCGTCCTGGCGCGTATCGACCGCCGCACGCCTTCTGGAGCGGGATTACGCACTGTTCTCGCTGATGTTCAATACGGATGCACGAGTTCAGGAAATCCTGAATCTTCGAATTTGTGACCTTCGTCTGGTATCGCCCTGTCCCGCCGAGCAAAGGGGCTTTCTCAACGACCGCGGCACACCGCTGACCCGGTTCGGTGTTCGATACTTGCTGCGCAAACATGTTGATATGGCTGCGGGGGAAGGAACCACCCTGGCGGAAAAAAGCATCCATCACCGCTCTTTGCGGCACACGACGGCCATCCACCTTGTCAAGGCGGGTGTTGACATAGCCACCATCAGTCAATGGCTAGCCACTCGGGGCTGAACGTAACGTGCGCTACGCCCGGGCCGGTATCGATATGAAGCGGCAAGCGCTCGAACAAGTCTTTCCCCGACGTGATGTCATCGGCAAAAGATCAGACAATCATCGCTATGATGGCGGGATGTTACGCTGCCTGCAGCGCTTGTAGACGCTCAGTTATGTGGAGTTGTATCGTGGGAAGTCGCGCGTCTGTGGTAACCATTCGGCCAGGGCCGCGGTGACTATGATTTCGGGCGACGGTTTTCTGCGCTAGGTTTCGGCGGTGCGTGACCCGCAGCCCTGCGCTCGTCGACGATATGCCGAAGGTTGTCGATGCCGTCTTCGGTGAAGACAACGATAGGTTCGCTTAATTCGGATGCGGGATAGCCGTCGTAGGCGCTCAGGCAACCGTCTTCCGAGAACATCTCGATCGAGCAATCGCGCAAAAAGTCTTCGTCTTCTTCGAGCATCTCGGCCACATATTTGAGGGTGTAAAGAGCGGAGTTGCGATATCTCATCTGACGGCCTCGTTTATTTGTAGGCCCAGATCAGGCAGCCTTATCCGCTGCGGCCGTCAGAAGGCTCCAATTCCACGGGAGCAAGTCCTCGATCTGCGTGATCGGCGTGTCGGCGATGCAGGCGAGGACGTCGGCAAGCCATGCCTGCGGATCGATGCCGTTGAGCTTGGCGGTGTTGATCAGCGTCGCCATGAAGGCGGCCCGATCGGCACCTCGATCGGAGCCTGCAAATAGCCAAGCTTTCCTGCCCAGAGCAAAACCACGCAGCGCGCGTTCGGCCGCGTTGTTGGTGAGGCAAATCCGGCCATCGCCGAGGAAGGTCGTGAATCCTTCCCAGCGCTTCAGCATATAGTCGATTGGCTCGGCGACCGGAGAGCTGCGCGACAGTCTTGCCCGCTCTGCCCGCATCCAGGCCTCAAGTTCGGTGGCGATAAGACGGCTTTCCTGCCGTCGTTGCAGACGTTCGTCGGAGACGAGTCCGTTGATGTCGCGCTCGATACCAAACAGGGCGTCGATGCGTTTGACCGCCTCGAGCGCGATCGGTGAGATCGGCGCGGCGTTCTTGCCACGCTTGGCATTGGCGGCGATGTCGGCAAGTACGAAGAACTTGCGGCGCGCATGCGCCCAGCACAGCGCCTGGGTCAGCGGACTGGGATCGCGGTCCACCTTGAACAGCGGATTGTAACTGCCATAGGCATCGGCCTGCAGAATGCCGGTGAAGTTCCTCAAATGACGCTCGGATGCTCCTGCCGCCGATCGCGCGAAGCATAGTAGAGCGCCGCCGGTGGCGATTGCCCGCCGAACGGCCGGTCATCCCTGACATAGGTCCAGATGCGGCCTGTATCGGTCTTGCCCTTCGCCAGGATCGGCACGGTCGTGTCGTCGGCATGGAGACGATCAGCGGCAAGCACATGCGCCTCGATTAGCGCGTGCACCGGCTTCAGCGCCACGGCACAAGCGCCGACCTGGTCCGCAAGCGTCGACAGGCTGAGGTCGACGCCCTCGCGGGCATAGCGCTCGCTCTGCCGGTTCAGCGGTTGATGCTGGGCGAACTTCTCGAACAGGACCATCGCCAAAAGGTTCGGTCCGGCAAAGCCGCGCGGCGTCACATGGAAGGACGCCGGCGGCTGCGAGATCTTCTCGCATTCACGGCAGGTGAACTTCTCGCGCACGGTCTGGATCACCTTCCACTGGCGCGGGATCACCTCCAGCGTCTCGGTAATGTCCTCGCCAAGCTTGGCCAGCCTGCCCGAGCCGCAGCACGGGCAGTTCCGGGGTGCGGCGATGACCACGCGCTCACGTGGCAGATGGTCGGGAAAGGGCTTGCGCGACGGGCGCTTGCGCTCGAAAGCTCGGACTGTCGATGACCGCGCTGTCAGTTCCGCCGCCAATTCGTCCTGGCTGGCGTCGGCTTCCAACTCCTCAAGTTGCAATTCCATCTGTTGGAGAAGCCTGGCCTTGCGTTCGGAGCGGCTGCCATGGATCTCGCGCTTCAGCTTCTCTATCTCCAGCCTGAGCCGCGCGATCAGCACATCGGAGTGCGAGTTCAAGGCTTGCGCGCGAGCGGCGAGCGCTTGCGCCTCACGGCGGGCCGCACGCTCGGCGAGGATCATCGCGTGCGCACTGGCAAGGTCACCGGGAAGCTGATCGGCCACATCGGTCATGGCGCGATGGAATCATATTCGCTCCCGCCAAGCCAGCGGTTTTGCTCATCCCGCCGAGCTCGGACGCCAGGTTTTTTGCGGCATCCGCCAGTCGATGCCTTCTAGCAAATAGCCGAGCTGCGCGGGCGTGATCACCACCGTGCCATCGGCCGATGGCCAGATGAACCGGCCACGCTCGAGCTTCTTCGTGAACAGGCAGGCACCCTGGCCGTCATGCCAGATCACCTTGATCAAGTCACCCTGCCGCCCGCGGAAACAGAACAGGTAACCGGTGTGCGGATCGCGCTTCAATGTCTCCTGCACCATCAGCGACAGGCCCGGGAAGCCCTTGCGCATATCGGTATAGCCAGTGGCGAGCCACACCTTAACGCCGCTCGGGATCGAGATCATCGCCGCTCCAGCACATCCAGGATCCGGCCGAGCGCCTCGCTATCGATATCACTCTCGACCCGCAGGCGGCGGGCGCCGCCAAGCTCGATCGACACCATGCTGCTCTTCTTGCGCGGTCTGGAGATCGGCGGTGGCTGCGCTGGCGATTGCGGCGCTGGCAGCGCCTCGACGACTTCCACGGCAACGAGTTGCGGCACGGACGGCGCGGAGATCTGGCAGAGTTCCTTGCGCCACCGGAAAAGCTGGCTCACATGAATGCCAGCCGATCGCGCGGTCTCGGAAACACTAGCCCCAGGCTCAAACGTCGCCGCGACCAGCCGCTCCTTATCCTCCCGAGACCAGCGCCGGCGCCGCTCGACCGACGTGATCACTTCAATCTGATGCTTCGTCACAGGGCTACTCCTAGTGCTTGCACTAGGACTTGCAGCCTTCAGCCTACCTCAGCAAGACGGCCGTGACCGCGGGGATACCGTCTGTGGGCTCTTGCGGTGTCAGCTCCACATCTCTCCGCAGTGCACGTTGTCGCTGTCGAAGAGCCGTGTGTTCATGACTTCGTGCTGGCACGGCAAGGATTGTCCATATTGTGGGCGTCTTGCGCTTGCCGAGCTTGTCCGAAATCCAGCGCCGGATCAGGCGTGAACACTGTTGCGTAGTTCGTCAGCCAGAGCGCGGAGAACGTCGGCGCTCCCTTCCAGCGCCGTAAAAGCGTAGGGATTGAGGAACTGTCGGCCCCAGAACAGATTGCGATCTGTGCCGGATAGCGTAGCTTCCTCGCTGACACGCGGCCAATTCTTCGCAATGCATCGGAGCTGGCCTTCAACAATCGCAAGAGCTTCCGGCGCGCTGAGCAGGAAGTGATGCGCGGCTTCAAGGCAGGACGCGATCCGGCTCATGCGGTTATTGCCGCTGATGAGCATGGCCTGGCTGGCCTCCTGGCCACTGCGGGCCTGCGGACAAATATCGTAAGCAGGCGTGAGGGTGAGCTTAGCCCCGTCCCAGAATGCCGCATGGTTGCGGGCATGATCGTCGGTGTTGCCGCAAAGTATGTTGAAGACAATGCGGCTGAACAACTCGCGCAGAGTTTCCGACGGCGCGGTGAATCGGTGGCGAATGATCTCCGCCAAATCCTGGTAGCTGGCGTAACGCGCCATCATCTCATCGAGCGCGAGCATCGTCAGCGCTGAGACCATGGATTTGCGTTGCCAGCCGCCCGTGACCTTGATCCGGTCGAATCGCTCGACGAGCAACACGTCCTTGCCTGCGGCGCGAACAAGCGAGACGGATGCCGCTCTGATGCCGCACAAGGCGGCAAGCCGCATGGCTATGAATTCTCCTTTGACGACGCTGTAAAGGTCGGCAGACGAGGAAAATTTCGCGACATGCTTGATGGCGTCGTCCTCGATCAGCGCCTTTGGCCTTGCGCCGCCGATCGAGCTGCCGTGATGCAGCGCCTGATCTAATTCGGGGGTGAGCGGAATACCTTTTTCTACCCGCTCCGCCGATTGGACAAGCTCTTCGAGAGTGGCATTGGCCAGTGCGCGCGGCTCGTAATTCGTGGGCGAAAACTGAAAATCGAGCGCGCCGATGCGGTCCGAGCCTGATTCCAGCAGGAACGTCAGTTCTGAAATATCGAGCCGCGCGATTTCATCGCCCTTCACACCGAATTTGCGGTTTAGGATAACCCGTCGTCCCCAGGCATCGGGGGCAGCATCGCGGATGCATCCCGGCATGGTTAGGCCAGGAAGCAAAGGCAATTCGCCTGCCTTCAGGGGCAGTTCCGGGAGATAAAGCGGGATCGCGCTGCCCAGTTCACGAAAGCTCCTGCCATAGTTGAAGCTGACGAGTCCGTCATGGGCATATAGCCGCCCGGCGACAACCGGCGCGGTCTCGCCCGGCAGCCAGACCCAGACATAGGCTTCGTCGTACTTGGGGACCTTAGAACTCATCGACGATCTGCTTGCCGGCCTTGTAGACGTGCTTCGGCAGCAGCGCGATGCGATCGTCCATGCGGCCTGTGAGGGCTGTGATGCCCTTGCCGTCCGCATCGAACAGCTTCACACCGACAATGGCAGCAGCTTCGAACATCAGTCCGATTTCGACTTTGGGATCGCCCTTCTCGATGCGCTGCAGGGTGCTGCGTGAAACACCGATTCTCTCGGCTAACTCCTGTGCGGTTAACCGGTGCTGCATCCGGCCCAGCCGGATGGTCTTACCGAAAAGGCCAAGCGCTTCCATCGCGTAGCGCGAATAGGTGCGTTTATGCGTTGCCGTCATTCGGGTCTCCGTGGCCTATCCATGAGCCATATCACCTCATTTCGACCTTTATATAGGTAACGTCGCAGAGCGACTGCCAAAGTCAAGCCTCCGTATCGTATGATCCAAATCCCCCTGATTCGACTTTATATGCAGCAAGAGTTCGCATCACGGCTACGTTCGGAAAGCGAGGTAGAATGCGACGGGAGACGCAAGCGTTACCCATCCGAACAAGGACGGCGAATATTGCCTACGGCTCCTGCACAACCGGCCAGCTCTGCGCGCCTCGGGCGAGGCGGAGATCTGGCGCTGGACCGCGGACAGCCTTGAGATGCCTCGCATGAGTCATTCGATGGGCGGTCCCTGGTGCCGCTACGCCAAGCGCGATGAAGCGTTGCGGTCTTCGTCGCGCGCAACGGCGAAAGCGTGCAGGAGGATGGCTCGGGTCAGGGTGGACAAGCATCTGCGTAACAATTTGCTTTTCGAGGACGGGACGAGTCCAGGTTGGCCGCTGCTCAAGGCGCTGGCTCCGCAGCAGAGCCGAGTGAACTGGAGGGTCTGGTCCGGCGTCGAGGCACGGCGCAAGGCCTGCCGCGACGGGCGCGGATAGTGCTGCTGGCCAGCGAGAGGATGTAGAACAAGGAAATTGCCTTACGCCTTGGTGCAACGCCCAACACAGTGGGCACATTGCGTCGGCGCTTTGCCGAACAGCGGCTCGATAGCCTTTACGATGAACCGCGTCCCGGCGCGCCCGATGAGGAGATTGCCGAGACGATCCGGTTGACGCTGGGAGACGACGCCGCGGGACGCAACCCACTAGCCTGACTCTGCAATCTTGAGGAGCGCCAAGTTTATTCTGGCGTGCGGCGAGCTCAACGCCGAGCCGCTTGGCATCGATGCACGACACGACGTGATGCGGCGGTGTCGCACGGGTTCTCACGGTTTGTGGCTTCGGGATCGCGCGGAAGGCCACGCTTTTCTGGCGGCTCGCGCACCGGTGCCAGACGGCCGTCGGGACCTTAAAATCGACGGGATGACCGGCGGACAACACCTCCACGCCGGCCATACCAGGCCTGGCGGACCGCCCGGACAATCCTGAGATTCTGGCCGACGTCGGCGCCGCTTGGATATCCGCGATTGAATGGATTGCGCGCAGAGGCATTGTGCGTCCTTAATGCACGCATGGTCTTACGTGCTCAGCGTCAGAAATGACTGCGCTTAAAACGTCAGCTTGAAGCCGGCCGACAGGGTCAAGGCATAGAAGTCCATGCCAGCGCTATCCTTGTGGGTTCCTTGTTCGCCGGTCGCGATGCTGTAGGCCGTTTTCTAGCCTTTGTTGCGAAAATATTTGTCGACATTGCCGGCCAGGAAGACGCTGGCGCGGTCGGTCATCTGATAATCGATCTTGGCGCCGGCCGAGATGAACGGCACCGTGAAGAGGTCGTCCTCAAATCGCAGGCCGCGCCCCTCCTCGCGCAGCCAGTGATGGTCAACAGCGCTTGCATCAACGGTGAAGCCGCTGCGGAGCAGACCCGAGAGCGTCAAGTTCCCGAGCGTCGTGGTCGCTTTCGCGCCAAGGAACAGGCCGAAATAGCGCTGTTCGTAATCGATGACCGGTTCGCCGTCCGGGAACTTGCCGCGATCCTCGCGAAAGCCGAAGCGGTCCCCACTCTATATGTACGAACCGCCATAGGCCTTCCACTTCATGTTGGTGTATTTGAAGCCACCATGAAGGTTGATAACCGTGGCATCGTTGATCACGAAGTCTGGGCCTGCTGCCATGTCAAGGTTGATGTAGCGGTCAAGGCGGGTGTCGGGGTGGATTGACTGATCCGACCAATCCTGTCCGGCAATACGCCGTTGGCTGAGATGGTCCAGTTCTTCCAGACCTCGGCCTTTAGCCCGGTGGTCAGAACCGGCGCGCCGGTTTCCCAGATCAATTTGCTGATACGATTGCCCACTTCGTCGTAGAAAAGCTCGTTGCCCTTTAGCCAGGTGTAGCCAACGCCACCAAGAAACACGACGCTCTTGTCGGGCGCTGAATAGGTGGTCGAATGCGCCGCCATGGCGATGGTCGACGATGTGCAGAACGTGCCGAAAGCAAGAATTGCAAATGCTGATGTGCAGCGATTCATGGGGCCTCCTCGGGACCTCCGTTGGTGATCTTTCGTTGAACGACGGCGGCTCACAGCGCCCGTTTGCAGGCGTTGTTTGTCGCGGCGACCATTGCTGGGCATTGGTGCAAAGACGTTGAACTCCGATGCGATGTCCGGGACGGCTTTGGTCATTGCCCTTTGTCTGGTGCGCTGCATAGAACGGCTTGGTCCGCCCACTACCGCGTTGCCGGGCCATATAAGAGATTTGGCCCGACGCGAGAGGCGGCACTCGTGGCCAGAGAACGGGATCGCACCGGCCGCCACGCTGTCAAAATGCCGAAGTTGGTGATCCGGCACGACGCTTAGCTTCTTCTCGCTCTTTGGCGACGAAGCGTTCCAGCGTGTGAATCTTGAGCACACCTGAAATCACTTCGTCGCCGAGAACCAACGCCGGCGTGACGTTGATGTACAGCTCCTTGGCGAGCGCGCAATTGCGCTCGAGGACGTTTTCGATG
>NZ_RZOF01000011.1:0-44850 GCF_003998955.1 Mesorhizobium sp. M4B.F.Ca.ET.017.02.2.1
ACCCAGACGAAGGCGCCCTTGTCGCGGATGGTGTCGAGCGCGGCGCCGACCTCATTGTCGACGAGCGCGTTGGGCACGCCGGCCTCGCGGTTGACCCATTTCTCGATGTCGACGGGAAGGAAGATCTCGTCGAGGCCGTCGGTCTCGTCGCCCTTGGTCGCCTCGGGCTGCTGGGCGCCATGGCCGGACAGATGCAGATAGACGAAGTCGTCGCGCTTGACCCTAGCGGCGAGGTTGGCCAGCGCCGCCTTGATCGCCGCGTGCGTCGGCAGGCCGGCTGCGCCGTCGACATCCTTGGCAAGCAGGGTGACGTTCTCGGGCGCGAACTTCACCGGGGCCGGGGTGTTCCTCAGCAGGTAGTCGCGCACCAGGCCGGCATCGTTCTTCGGCCCGATCAGCCAGTTCTTCTTCGGCAGGTTCGGATAGTCGGTGCAAGCGACCAGCAGCGCGTGATAGGAGCGCTGGGCGGCAAGCGCACGGAACGACAACGTCCCCGCAGCCGTCAGCGCGGAGGCGCCGACAAGCAGCGTCCGGCGTGTCAATCTGATCATGGATGCCCCCCAAGCCCGATCGAATTCGCAAGCAGTGGTAACCCTCGTCGATGATTTTGTCAGTATTTTGAAGGCTGGTTGCGCGATGGCGATGACCAATCACCGAAGCGGTGCCGTCGATGGCGACGGAAACAGTGGCAAAAGAGGCGGTTCGTCGCTATCTCAGTGGAATTCAGGCCACTTGCATGCGCAAATGGCGCGCGGACGGCGCAAGCAGACTGGAAGCAGGACCATGGCGGCAAGGGATGTGCTGACGAAGAACCAGTTGTGCGTGCTCGAAAAGCTCGAGGCCGCCAGCGGACCGCTCAGCGCCTATATGTTGCTCGACCAGCTGCGCGAACGCGGCTTTCGCGCGCCGCTGCAGGTCTATCGGGCGCTCGACACGCTGGTGAAGTCGGGTTTCGTGCACCGGCTGGAGAGCCTCAACTCCTTCGTCGCCTGCGCCGAGCCGCACGACCACAGCCATTCGATGACCGCCTTCGCCATTTGCGACACATGCGGCCAGGTGACCGAGATGTCCGACCATGATGTCGACCACCGGCTGGACGAATGGGTGCGCTCGACGGGCTTTGCCGCCAAGAAGGCGGTGATCGAGTTTCGCGGGACGTGTGCGAAGTGCTTAGCCGAGGCGGCCTGACCTCTACGCGCTTTTCCTGGAATCGCTTCAGCGCGCGGTCGACCAGGCGAACCAGAACGCGACCAGCGCCAGCAGGGCGGAAAGCAGCCGTCGGGCAAATCGCTCCCTTCGGGGATCGTTGAGGAACGGTTCCAGCGCCCCCGCCAGCGCGACAATGACGCCGTGAACAGCAGTCGCGATCGCCACGTAGACCGCGGTGAGCAGGACTGTCTGGGAAAGGACCGGCCGTGAGGCGTCGACGAAGGTCGGCAGCACCGCGACGTAAAAGACCGCCGCCTTGGGGTTAAGGAGATTGGTGACGAGCCCGCGCATGAAATGCTTGCCGTGCGCGCCGCCGGCGCTCGATACGACGTCCGTTCCCGCGGTCCAGCCTTCCCAGGCGAGGTAGAGAAGGAACAGCACCCCGGCCCAGCGAAGTCCCTCGTAGAGCGGCCGCGATGCCTGGATCAGTTCGGCGACGCCGAAGGCCGCGACTGCGCCGACGGCCGCCAGTCCCAAGGCGATACCCGCCACCGTGGCAAAGCCGGCGCGGCGTCCCTGGCTGGCGGAAATCAGCGCCAGATAGGTCATGTTCGGACCCGGCGTGAGTTCGATCAGCAGGCATGCGAGCGAAAAGGAGAGGACGGTGGCTGTCGAGGGCGGCAGCAACGCGTTCACATCAATGCGCCTCGTCCCAGTTGTTGGCGGCCCGCGCATCGACATGCAGCGGCACCGACATCGACACCGCCGGCATCGGCGCGTTCTCCATCACCCGGCGCACGACGGGAAGCGTCGCCTCGACCTCGGACTCCACGGTCTCGAAGATCAACTCGTCATGCACCTGCAACAGCATGCGGGCCGACAGGCCGGCCTTCTCCAGCGCCTCCTCCATATGCACCATGGCGCGGCGGATGATATCGGCTGCCGTGCCCTGCAGCCTGGCGTTGATCGAGGCGCGCTCGTTGAAGGCGCGGATCGACGGGTTGGACGAGCGTATCTCCGGATAGTGGATACGGCGGCCGAATATGGTTTCGACAAAGCCGTGCTCGCGGGCGTAGGCCTTGGTCGCCTCGATATAGTCGCGGATGCCCGGGAAGCGCTCGAAATATTTCTTGATGTAGGCGCCGGCCTCCTCGCGCGGGATCGACAGCTGGTTGGCGAGGCCGAAGGCCGAGATGCCATAGATGATGCCGAAATTGATCGCCTTGGCGCGGCGGCGCACTTCGGAAGGCATGCCTTCGACCGGCACGTTGAACATCTCGGATGCGGTGATGGCGTGGATGTCGGCGCCATCGGCGAAAGCCTGCTTGAGTTGCGGGATCTCGGCTACGTGGGCGAGCACCCGCAATTCGATCTGGCTGTAGTCGGCCGAGACCAGCTTGTGGCCCTTTTCGGCGATGAAGGCAGTCCTGATCTTGCGCCCCTCGGCGGTGCGCACCGGGATGTTCTGCAGATTGGGGTCGGAGGACGAGAGACGTCCCGTTGTCGTCGCGGCCAGCGCATAGGAGGTGTGGACGCGTTTTGTGTCGGGATGGATGAAGCCAGGCAGCGCGTCGGTATAGGTCGATTTCAGTTTCGTCAGCTGGCGCCAGTCGAGGATCTTGCGCGGCAATTCATGGCCTTCGGCCGCAAGGTCCTCCAGGAGCTGCGCCGAGGTCGACCATTGCCCGGTCTTGGTCTTCGAGCCGCCCGGCAGGCCCATCTTGCCGAACAAAATGTCGCCGAGCTGCTTGGGCGAGCCGATGTTGATGCGCTCGCCGACGATGCCGTAGATCTCCTCCTCGACGCGGGCCGCACCCTGCGCCAGCTCTCCCGACAGCCTGGAGAGGATCTGGCGGTCGACGGAGATGCCGCGCTGCTCCATCCGGGCCAGCACCGGCACCAGCGGCCGCTCCAGCCGCTCGTAGACGGAAACCAGGCCCTTGGCGGCAAGCCTGGGCTTCAGCACCTGCCAGAGCCTCAGCGTGATATCGGCCTGCCCGGCGGCGTAGGCGGTCGCGCGCTCGATATCGACCTGATCGAAGCCGACGGCGCTTTTCCCCGATCCGGCAAGCTCCTTCTTGGAGGCCGGGGCATGGCCCAGCCATTTTTCCGAGAGGCCGGCCAGGTCGTGGCCGCCGGACGTGCCGGCATCAAGCACATAGGAGATCAGCATCGTGTCGTCGAATGGGCCGATCTCGATGCCGTGGCGGCTCATCACGACGATGTCGTATTTCAGGTCCTGCACGATCTTGAGAACGGACCTGTCCTGCAAGAGAGGCTTCAGCAGCGCCAACGCCTCGCGGACGGGGATCTGGTTCTCCAGCATGCCGCCGCCCAGCAAGTCGCCGGTGCCGCTCTTGTGGACGAGCGGCAGATAAGCGGCGCGGCCGGGCGCCACCGCCATGGACAGGCCGATCAACTCGGCCTGCATCGGGTCGGGCGAGCTGGCCTCGGTGTCGAAGGCGAGGACACCGGCTTCCCGTGCCTCGGCGATCCAGGCCGTCAGCGCCGCCGCATCGCGAATGGCGACATAGGCCGACGTGTCGATCTTGCGCGCCGCCGCCTGTTCCAGGCGAAGCGCCGAGAGCAGGGAAGGGGTGTCGCCCTGCGGCGGCGCGTCTTCTCCCCGGATGGCCGGCGCTGGCTTGTCGGCGTCGTTGCCGGCGGGCGTGGCCCGTGCTGCCGGCGGCGCGCCGGCTCCGACATCGGGTCCGTGCGCGGTATCGGCGCGCTCGATGGTGACGGCGGCGGCCTGGACGTCGCCGATTTCGGTTCCGGTCGCTTCGGCGACGCGGCGGGTCAGCGTGGTGAATTCCATGGTCTTGAGGAAGCCGATCAGCTTCGGCCCATCCGGCGCATGCAGCTCGAAGTCGCCGAGCCCCTCGGCGACCGGAACGTCGTTCTTCAGCGTCACCAGCTGGCGCGAGATGCGCGCCTTGTCGGCATTGGCGATGATCGATTCCCGCCGCTTCTCCTGCTTGATCTCGGCGGCGCGCGCCAGCAGCGCGTCGAGGTCGCCGAACTGCTCCAGAAGCTGCGCCGCCGTCTTCGGCCCGATGCCGGGCACGCCCGGCACATTGTCGACCGAGTCGCCGGTGAGCGCCTGCAGGTCGATCATCTTCTCCGGCGGCACGCCCCATTTCTCGATCACTTCGGGGATGCCGATCTGGCGGTCCTTCATCGGGTCGTACATGCCGACCGTGGGACCGACCAGCTGCATCAGATCCTTGTCGGAGGAGATGATGGTGGTATCGCCGCCAGCCTCGCAGGCAAGCCGGCAATAAGTGGCGATGAGGTCGTCGGCCTCGAAGCCCTCCATCTCGATGCAGGGAAGATTGAAAGCCGTGGTCGCCTGGCGGATCAGGCCGAACTGCGGGATCAGGTCCTCTGGCGGCGCCGAGCGGTTGGCCTTGTATTCGGGGTAGAGATCGTTGCGGAAGGTCTTCGAGGAATAGTCGAAGATGACGGCGAAATGCGTCGGCACCACGCCGACATCGGTGTTGCGGGCATCCTGCATCAGCTTCCACACCATGTTGCAGAAGCCGAGCACGGCATTGGTGGGCAAGCCGTCGGATTTGCGATTGAGCGGCGGCAGCGCGTGATAGGCGCGGAAAATGTAGCCGGAGCCGTCGACGAGGAAGAGATGATCGCCTTTTTTCATGCCGGCAGGGATAGCGCGGCCAGACGGCGCGGTCCATGCCAAAGGCGGCTGAAAACCACCGGTTCCGGCAACACCCTGACAGAGGCTGCCGCCGAATGATCCGGCCACTCACGGGCATGTTACAAAAGTGTAATACTGGTGCCCTTGAATCGCCACGTTCACAGACCCAAATATGGGTCATCGGCAGTTTTCGCCGAAGTCCGGAGCAAGGCCCGTCCCCCGCCTATCCCGGACAACTGCGGCAGCCTATCCCCCCTCTCCGGGCTGCCGCAACGTTTCGAGTAAGGCCGCCGTGGTTCCCCCTCCACCACGGCGGCTTTTTTTCGCCTTGAGGTCCGACATACCGGTCTGGATGTTTTTCCGCAGCCAAACGCGCTTGGTCCAACGTTCCCGGCTTTTCGTTTTCGGCTCGCCCCTTTAGGGTCGGCGCAAAATCGAAAGGCCAGAAAATGTCCAGAATCTCCCCCGTCCTCGATCGTCTCGACCAGAATCTCGACCAGAGCCTGGAACGGCTGTTCGGGCTGCTCGGCATCAAGTCGATCTCCACCGATCCGGCCTATGCCGGCGACTGCCGCAAGGCGGCGGCGTGGCTGGTGGCCGAGCTGAAGCTGATCGGCTTCGACGCCAGCGTGCGCGACACGCCCGGCCATCCGATGGTGGTGGCGCATCACGACGGGCCGGCGGGCGCGCCGCATGTGCTGTTCTACGGCCATTACGACGTGCAGCCGGTCGATCCGATCGACTTGTGGGAAAGCGATCCGTTCGCGCCGGCGATCAAGGAGATCGAGCCCGGCCGCAAGGTAATCACCGGCCGCGGCTCGGCCGACGACAAGGGCCAGCTGATGACCTTCGTCGAGGCCTGCCGCGCCTGGAAGCAGGTGCATGGCGGCCTGCCTTGCCGCATCACCATCCTGTTCGAGGGCGAGGAGGAGTCCGGCTCGCCGTCGCTGAAGCCGTTCCTGGCGGCCAACGCCGCCGAGCTCAAGACCGATTTCGCATTGGTCTGCGACACCGGCATGTGGGATCGCGAGACGCCCTCCATCTGCGTGTCGCTGCGCGGCATGGTCGGCGAAGAGGTCACCGTGAAGGCGGCCGATCGCGACCTGCATTCGGGGCTCTATGGCGGGGCTGCCGCCAATCCGATCCGCATCCTGGCCGGGATCCTGGCCGATATCCACGACAAGGACGGGCGCATCACCATCCCGGGCTTCTATGACGGTGTCGAGGAGACGCCGTCGCAGGTGCTGAAGTCGTGGGAAACGCTCGGCGAGACCGCCGAGAGCTTCCTCGAGCCGATCGGCCTGTCGATCCCGTCGGGCGAAAAGGGACGTTCGGTGCTCGAACTGACCTGGGCGCGGCCGACGGCGGAGTTCAACGGCATCATCGGCGGCTATACCGGCAAGGGCTTCAAGACGGTGATCGCGGCTGAGGCCTCGGCCAAGGTGTCGTTCCGCCTCGTCCACAAGCAGGACCCCGAGAAGATCCGCGCCGCGTTCCAGGCTTTCGTCAGGGAGCGCATTCCGGCCGATTGCTCGGTCGAATTCCACCCGCATGGCGGCTCGCCGGCGATCCAGCTTTCCTATGACTCGCCATTCCTGGCCAAGGCCAAGGAGGCGCTGTCGGATGAATGGCCGAAGCCGGCGGTGACCACGGGCAGCGGCGGCTCGATCCCTGTGGTCGGCGATTTCCAGACCTATCTCGGCATCGAATCCCTGCTGGTCGGTTTCGGCCTCGACGACGACCGGATCCACTCGCCCAACGAGAAATACGAGCTCACCTCCTTCCACAAGGGGCAGCGGTCCTGGGCCCGCATTCTCGACGCGCTGACACGCTGAGGCGGCGCGAAGGACAACTTTCTGTTGATTTTTGGATGGATCGAAGCGAGGACGAACCAACAGCCCAGGCCGCGATCCGGAGACAATGATGAGCGACATCCGCTTCCACAAGAACGACTTGCCCGACCTGTCCCATTACAATGTCGGGGCGGTGGCGATCGACACCGAGACGCTTGGCCTCAACCCGCACCGCGACAGGCTGTGCGTGGTGCAGATCTCGCCCGGCGACGGCAGCGCCGACGTGATCCAGATCGCGCCCGGCCAGAAGAAGGCGCCGAACCTGGTCAGCCTGCTCAGGAACCGCAGCGTCACCAAACTGTTCCATTACGGCCGCTTCGACATCGCCGTGCTCTACAACGCCTTCGGCGTCATGGCGGAACCGGTGTTCTGCACCAAGATCGCCTCGCGCTTGACCCGCACCTATACCGACCGGCACGGGCTGAAGGACATTTGCGGCGAGCTTCTCGGGGTGACCCTGTCGAAGGTGCAGCAATCGTCGGACTGGGCAGCCGAGACCCTGTCGCCGGAGCAGCTCGAATATGCCGCCTCCGACGTGCTCTATCTGCACCGGCTGCGCGAGGTGCTGGCCGGCAGGCTGGCGCGCGAAGGCCGCACGAAGGAGGCCGACGCCTGCTTCCGCTTCCTGCCGACGCGTGCCAAACTCGACCTGATGGGCTGGGGCGAGGAGGATATCTTCGCCCATAGCTGACGGCCGTGGGAGGACGACATGGCGGAGAGACAGCCGATATCAACCGCGCCGACCGACGGCTCGAAGGTCACCGTCTACTGGAAGGACGGCAATGGGGTGATCAACGAGTCGGTCGCGCAGTATCGCGACGGCGGCTGGTGGACCTATATCGACAGCACCACGCAGAAGAAGGTCGAGCCGAGCAGCTGGCGGCCTGCCGCAAGCGACGATGACGACTAAAGCAATTCCAGGAAAAGTGTGAGGCGGTTTTCCGTCCGCAATTGCTCAAAGAAAGGGCTTGAGGTCGGTCGCTGGCGGCCGGGATTGCTTTGGCTTAGCCTGAACCCGTTGATATCGAGGCCGATTCGGGGACTTGCGCTCCGCTGTCGCCCTCCTGCTCAGAGGAAAGCTCAATGGGTATCGAAAGCCTTCTCGTCTTCATCATCATCGGCGCCATCGCCGGCTGGCTCGCCGGCCTCATCGTCAAGGGCTTCGGCTTCGGTCTGATCGGCAACATCGTCGTCGGCATCGTCGGCGCCCTGATCGCCGGCTGGCTGTTCCCGAGGCTGGGGTTCGCCGTAGGCGGCGGCGTGCTTGCCGCGATCATCCACGCCACCATCGGCGCGGTGATCCTGCTGGTGCTGCTCAAGCTGGTGAAGCGGGCTTGATGCCTGGCGTGGGCACCAGGGGCGCGCCATGAAGCAGAACACACTCTATCTGATCATCGGCGCGCTGCTGGTCGTGGTCATCGCGCTCGGCGTCTATGTCTACCGCGAGCAAACGCGGCCGAAGGGCGTCGAGCTCAAGATCGACGACAAGGGCATTTCGATCCAGCAGAATTGATCGGATCGGCGCAGCCGGCGCCGACGGATTGACCGGCCGCATCGGCTTTCGTCGGGCCGCCTCTCGGGTTTCCGGCGAGGCGGCCCCGGTCCCCATTTCCATTGTCACCCCCTCGGCTGTCGCGGCGCTTCTCTGGGCGCAGCGCGAACCCCCTGGGCTTTTGCAACCGCCGCGCTACTTCCCTTTTGTGGACCTCGGTTCACTGATTGGCAGATTGGGAGGTTTTCATGGATCGCCGATTATTCTTGACGGGAATGCTGGGCGTGGCGGGGGCGGCCGCAATTGTCAGCGCGGTTCGGCCCATCAGCGCCGTGGCCGGCATTCCGGACGCCAGAAGCGGTATCCTCGATGAGCTCGAGGCGCAGGACAAGCAGGCCTGGGAGGACGATGGCAGCGAAGCGGAGGTGCAGACCGTCTCGCATCGCCATTGGCATCGGTGGCATCGGCGGAGAAGGCGGCGTGCCTGGAGACGTTACTGCCGCACCTACTGGCGGCATGGCCGGCTGCGCAGACGCTGCCATCGCCGGCGCGTCTGGATCTGGTTCAGGCTTTAGGGGCTAGCGGCGTGCTCCTGCTCCGGCCGGTTTGCCCAGCCGGGGCAGGGCGTCGTTCGCCGGTTTGAACGTGCAACGCGCCGCCAACGCGCGGCGGATAACAGGACGCGGCGCCGGAAAGCATGGGCAACCGCGGCCCGCGACGAGCGCCAAGCCGGACCCTCAGCAACTATTTGATTATCAATCGTTTTCAAATTTATCCCACTTGACCCGCCCCTAAGATCAAGGCCGCCGCAACAGGTCCTCCGGATCCATTGGGCGTAGTGCGTCGATGGCCAGCCGCGAAAGCGCCCCTGTACCTCACCGGACTTGAGAAGAGCTGCTGCAAGCAAGCATCGCGACCTCGCGAGTCGTGAGCCGATTGACAAAACAATCCAAGCCTATCATATGATAGGTAGACTATCGATTGATAGGGAGGGGATTTTGGATCGAGTGAGCTCGGACGCTTCACGGTTGCAGGAGCTGGGTTATCGACAGCAGCTCCGGCGCGGACTCGGCGTCTTTTCGACATTTTCTATCGGCGTTGCCACCGTCGCACCGGTGGTCGGTCTCTATGCGATCTTCGGGCTCGGGATGAACCTGTCCGGGCCGGTGTGGGTGTGGCTGCTGGTACTGTCCCTGGTCGGCCAGGTGCTGGTGGCAGTGGTCTATTCGGAACTCGCATCCGAGTTCCCGATTGCAGGAGGGCCCTATCAGTGGGTGCGCCGGCTGATCGGGCCGGACGCGGGCATCTTCACAGGCCTCATATACCTCGTTGCCGTGTCGGCGGCGCTCGCCACCGTGGCGTTCCTTGCGGCGCCGTGGTTCGCGCAGCTGCTCGGTCTTCAGCCCTCGCCGGGCGGGCACATGCTGCTTTCGTTCTGCGTTCTGCTCGCTTCCCTGCTGGTCAATGCCGGCGGCGTCCAGGTCGTTCGCGTGGCGGTAAACTTCGGCATCGCAGCCGAGATAATCGCTTCGATGCTCATCGGCTCGATGCTGCTGGTGTTCTTCCGAACCCACGATGCCACCGTCCTCTTCAGTTCGATGGGGGCTCCGACCTCGCTCGGAGCAGCGCTTGCCACGCTCGCCGTCTGCGGTTGGGCCTTCGTCGGCTTCGATGCGAGCGCGTCGGTCGCCGAAGAGACCACCGGCGCGGGCGCGAACGTTCCGCGTGCCATCCTTGCCGCCACGGCGGTCGTTGGCATCGCAGTGGTTTTGGTCGCCGTTGCCGTCATCCTGGCGACCGGTGACCTCCAGGCGGTGATCTCGGGCTCTGAAATGGATCCGGTCACGGCGACGGTGGTCGCCTCGCTGGGTGATTGGTCGCGAATGCCGTTTCTGGCGGTGGTGGCGATCACCTTTTTCGCCTGCTGCATTTCCATGCAAGCCTATCTTGGCCGCGTCATCTTCAGTCTCGCCCGGGATGGCGTGCTTCCGTTCTCCCGCAAGTTGGCTTCGGTCAGCGAAGGCAGAAAGGTTCCGCTGGTCGCCATGACGACCATGACGCTCATCGCCTCGGCCTGCCTGCTTCTCGGCTTCAACGAAGGGGCTGTCGGAACGATGATCAGCTTCGGCACCGCAGGCCTCTATATAACGTTCCTGCTGGTCGTGGCGGCGGCGCTCTACGCCCGCCTCAGCGGCAAGTGGCGCCCCGAGGGCTCGTTGCGTCTCGGCACGCCGGTCAACGTCGCCGCCTTGGTCTGGCTGCTGTTCGAGACCATCAACATAGCATGGCCGCGCGTCGAACTGGCGCCGCCAAATGCTCCGGTTTGGCAGGTTTGGGCGGCGATCTGGGTCTTCGCGGTCGTTGCCGCGCTGGCTGTCATCTACATCGGCGCGTGGCGTCGCAAGAACCTGGGTGCGGAATAGAAATGAGCATTCTGGGCAAAGGCGGCCTGCTGCTGCTGTCGATGGGGGGCTGCTCCGGCATCCTCATGTATCTGTCGCTCGAGCGCCCGGCAGGCTGGGCATACATCAGAAACTTCGCGCGGCTGCGGCAAGGCCACGTCGACGCTTTGGTGCTCGGCGGCATCTTCCTCGCCGCGGAGGCGACAGGCGTCGTCGACCCTTATGCGTCTTTGGTGTTGCTGATCACCGGCTTCTATACCGTCATCTCGACGGGTGCGATGGGCTGGTGGCCGGATTTTCCGCAGCGATACAAGGTTGCAGGCGTCGGCGACTTCGCCGCCTTGTCGACTTTCGCTCTTGCCTGGGTCTGGGTCACGGTCCGCGTGCTGACGGGGTGGTAGAAGAGACATGACGCGCATTTACATCAGCCAGAAGCCCCCGCACCTTCTCGATCTCGACGCGGGCATCGCCACTGCGAAAGCGGAGATCGAGGCCGCAGCGGCACAAGGCGCCGATCTCGTTGTGTTTCCCGAGACCTGGCTCGGCGGCTATCCAGCCTGGGTTTTCGGGTTAGCCGGCTGGAACGATCCGGAGGCGCGGCACTGGTTCCAGAAGCTGGTGGCCGCAAGCGCCACCGTTCCCGGCCCTCACGTGCAGGCCCTCTGCGACGCCGCGCGTGACAATGGGGTGTGCGTGGTGATCGGCCTCAATGAGCGCGCTCGGCCGAGCGCCGCGCTGCTTTACAACAGCGCGCTTACGATCGACGCGGATGGATCGATCGTGTCCGTTCACCGCAAGCTTACTCCAACCCACACCGAACGCCTGGTCTGGACGCCGGGCGATGCGGACGGCCTGCGTGTGAACGAAACGGCGGCCGGGCGGGTCGGCGCGATGGTATGCTGGGAGCATTTCCATCCCATCATCCGGCAGGCCCTGCACGCCGAGGACGAGCAGATTCATGTTGCCCTTTGGCCGGACATGCCGTCGGCGCACCAGCTTGCTTCCCGGCACTACGCTTTCGAGGGGCGCTGCTTCGTCGCAAGCGCCGCGACGTATCTTCCTGTGGAGGCCGTGCCGCCGGACCTGTGGGCGGCCTATGAAAAGGGGACGGGGGGAGACGTTTCGTTTCCCGGAGGATCGGGGGTCATCGGGCCCGACGGCGAATACCTGGTCGGTCCGGTCTTCGGCGACGCGCCCGTCATCTGTGACCTTGACCTTGCGCAGACCATAGCGTTCAAACACGATCTCGACGTAACGGGTCACTACAGCCGATCCGATATCCTGCATTGGGGCGTCGATCGGCCGGGAACGAGGAATGGCGAGCAAGGCAGACCGGACTATCGGAGCAAGTGATCAAAACTGGGATCAGTTCGCGCCAAACGACACCCGGCGACGAATCCTCATGGAAGCCAGCGCGCTCTTCCGCCGCCACGGATATCAGGCCACCTCGACACGACAGATCGCGGCTGCGGTAGGCATCAGGCAGCCATCGCTGTTTCACCATTTCGCAAACAAGCAGGCGATACTCGAGGCGCTGTTTTCTCTCAGCCTCGACAATGCGGTGGTCGTCGCGGAAAGGACAGCGAACGCATCTGGATCGGCGGCAGCGAGGCTTCATGACTACCTGGTCTGGGATCTCGAGACGCTATTGAGCCTGCCGCTCTCGCTATCCGAACTCTACAGCAGCGATATATTGCGTGCGCCGGAATTGGCGCACTGGGCCGCCAAGCTCGAATCCCTCTACCTCGCGTTGGAGAAACTTGTCCGCCAGGGCATAGAGGCTGGCGAGTTCGTTGCCACGGATCCGGTGCTCATACGCATCCTGATCGCAAACGTGACGATCGCACACATCCAGTACGCGGACGAACGGCCTGATCGAGATCCCAAGAAGCTGGCGCGAGACGGTGCGCGGTTCGTACTCGCCGGGCTGAGCAACATGCAATCCGCTCATCTTGACGAGTTGATCTCTGGCACAAGAAGTCGGTAGCGGATTTAGAAAATCGTAAGGAATTTCAAAAGGGTGCATAAACCCTGCTTTAACGCGCCCTTAAATCGCCGCATCTAGTCTGCACCCGAGCGCCATCAGCACCGGGACATTAAGCGAAGCGCATGGCGAACCGCAGAGACAGTCGCATCGAACCGAGCTTCGACGGGCCGCCCCAGGCGAAATCCCCGGCCGGGTTTTCGGTGAGCGAGGAGGATCGCGTCGTGCCGGGCAGTCGCAAATCCGCCGCCAGACGCAAGCCGGCCAGGAAGTCGTCGCGTCGCGGGCGTGATCGCAGCCGGCGCGGCCTGTTCGGCATTCTCGCCCGGCTGGCCTACTGGTGCTTCGTGCTGGCCATCTGGGGCGGCATCGCGGTGGCTGGCATCGTCGTCTATTACGGTGCCAAGATGCCGGCAGCGACCACCTGGTCGATCCCCGACCGCGCGCCCAACATCAAGATCGTCTCGGTCGACGGACAGCTGATCGCCAATCGCGGCATGAGCGGCGGCGAGGCCGTCGGCCTGCATGAGATGTCGCCCTACATCCCCGAGGCCGTCGTCGCCATCGAGGACCGTCGCTTCTATTCGCATTTCGGCATCGATCCGATCGGGCTGACACGCGCCATGGTCACCAATGTGCTTGGCGGGCACTTCTCGCAGGGCGGCTCGACGCTGACGCAGCAACTGGCGAAGAATCTGTTCCTGACGCCCGACCGCACGCTGGAGCGCAAGGTGCAGGAAGTGCTCCTGGCGCTGTGGCTGGAGCACAAGCATACCAAGGACCAGATCCTCGAGATGTACCTCAACCGGGTCTATTTCGGCTCCGGCGCCTATGGCGTCGAAGCGGCTTCGCGGCGCTATTTCGGCAAGAGCGCGCGTGACGTGACGCTCTCCGAAGCAGCGCTCCTGGCCGGCCTGCTCAAGGCGCCGTCGCGGCTGTCGCCGGCGCGCGACCCGAAGGCGGCCGAGGAGCGCGCGCAACTGGTGCTCGCCGCCATGCGCGACTCCGGCAAGATCGGCGCCAAGGAACTGACGAGCGCGATGAGCGCGCCGGCGACGCGCGCGCCGTCCTACTGGACCGGTTCGGAAAACTATGTCGCCGACACCGTCATGGGCGAACTGCCCGACCTGATCGGCGACGTGCGCGGCGATATCGTCGTCGACACCACGGTCGATCTCACCTTGCAGAAGCTTGCCGAACAGTCGATCCGGCGACTGATCGACGAGAGCGGCAAGAAGCTCAACGTGACGCAGGGCGCGCTGGTGTCGATCGACGATTCCGGCGCCGTGCGCGCCATGGTCGGCGGCTACGACTATTCGACCAGCCAGTTCGACCGCGCCTCGGAAGCGCGCCGCCAGCCGGGCTCGGCCTTCAAGCCCTTTGTCTACATGGCAGCGCTCGAGGCCGGCCGCACGCCGGACAGCGTGCGCAACGACGCGCCGATCAAGATCGGCAAATGGACGCCCGACAATTACGGCGGCAAGTACTACGGCAAGGTGACGCTGGCGACGGCGCTGGCGAAATCGCTTAACTCGGTCGCCGCCCAGCTCACCATGGAGGTCGGGCCGGACGCGGTGGTGGAAGCGGCGCACCGCATGGGCATCCAGTCCGACCTGCAGTCGAACACCTCGATCGCGCTCGGCACGTCGGAAGTGACGCCGCTGGAGCTGACCTCGGCCTATGTGCCGTTCGCCAATGGCGGCTTCAAGCCGGACATCCATTTCATCCGCCGCGTGACGACGACCGATGGCAAGGTGCTCTACGACAACAATGGCGGCAGCGCGCCGCGTGTCGTCAAGCAAGAGATCGTCGGCATGATGAACTCGATGATGACCGGCACGGTCGAGATCGGCACCGCCAAGAAGGCGGCCTTCGCCTGGCCGTCAGCCGGCAAGACCGGCACCAGCCAGAATTCGCGCGACGCCTGGTTCGTCGGCTACACCGCCAACCTGACCACCGGCGTGTGGTTCGGCAATGACGACGGCAGCGCGATGAAGAAGGTCACCGGCGGCGCGCTGCCGGCGCAGGCCTGGCACGAATTCATGGTCGCGGCGCATGAAGGCGTGCCGGTGCGGCCGCTGCCGGGCACCTGGAAGTCGACGCCGTCCGACACAGTCGTGCCCGACGAGATACCCTCGGCCGATGCCGGCCAGCCGGCGCCGGTGCCGCAGGCGGCGGTCGGTCAATCCCAGTCCGCCCAGGCGCCCGCACGCCAGGCGCGACCGTCCCGGCCGGCCGAGACGGTCGATGCCGACGGGTTCGACATGCCGGGCGATGGCGGGACGACAGCCTCGGTCGGCCATCCGGTGCCGCCTGGCAATGTCGGCGGCCCGACGAAAAAGCGGCAGACCTCGATCCTCGACATCCTCACCGGCGGTTGAGCGGCAACATCGCCTCTCGCCATGGCTTGCGCCTTCGGCTACATGTCCGGCCGGAGACCGCGATATGGCCGAGACCGACACCAGAAAAACCATCGTGCTGACCGGTGCCAGCCGGGGCATCGGCCATGCCACGGTCAAGCGCTTCTCGCGCGAAGGCTGGCGGGTGATCACCTGCTCGCGCCAGGCATTCGCCGAGGACTGTCCGTGGCCTGCGGGGCCGGAGGACCACATCAAGGTCGATCTCGCAGACCAGGAGGATGTCGGCATCGCCGTCTCGGAAATCCGCCACCGTCTTGAGGCGCATGGCGGCCAGCTCAACGCGCTGGTCAACAATGCCGGCATTTCGCCGAAGCTGAAGGACGGCAGCCGGATGAACTCGATCGACACGCCGATGCATGTCTGGCGTGACGTGTTCCAGGTCAATTTCTTCGCCCCGATCATGCTGGCCAGGGGCCTGTTCAAGGAGCTGGCGCAGGCGAAGGGCTCGATCGTCAACGTCACCTCGATCGCGGGCACCCGCGTGCATCCGTTCGCCGGCACGGCCTATGCGACATCGAAGGCGGCACTTGGTTCGCTGACGCGCGAGATGGCGCATGATTTCGGCCCGCACGGCATCCGCGTCAACGCCATCGCGCCGGGCGAGATCGACACCGCTATCCTGTCGCCGGGCACCGACAAGATCGTCGAGACGATCCCGCTCAGGCGCCTCGGCGCCACGGCGGAGGTGGCCGATATCATCTTCTTCCTGTGCTCCGGGCAGGCGTCCTATGTCACCGGCTCGGAGATCCATATCAATGGCGGTCAGCACGTCTGAGCGGCTGACTCAGGACTGCTCATCCGGTCATGGTGAGGACTGCCTTGCCGCTGAAGCTGCGCTGCCGCAGGGCGTCCAGCGCCTGGCCGATGTCTGTCCACGGCACAGTCAAGGCGACGCGGGTTTCCAACCGGCCAGCCGCGACCAAAGCGAGCAGCGTGGCGATGTCGGTGCCGATGGCTGGACCGGACGTATAGTAGGCGAAGGTCTGAAGCCTCGCCCCTTCATGGCCTGGAACGAACTGGCGAAATCCGACGGGCGTCAGTTCGCCGCTGCTTGAACCGAACATGACGATCGTGCCGCCAGGCGCGACGCGTTCGATCGCGTGCGCAAGGCTTGTGCCGCCGACCGACTCGGTGATCAGCGAGAACGGCCCCTCGGCCCGCGCGATCGAGTCGACGACCCGCCCGGCTCCCAGCCCACTCAGGTCTTCTTCATGCCGGGCGGCGGCTATCGCCGTCACCGAGGCGCCTTGCTCGCGGGCGATCTGGATCTGGAAACGACCGACCGCACCGCTTGCGCCGGTGATCAGAACCTGCTGGCCGGCGAGGTCACCGCCATGGCGCAACGTCCTCAGCGCCGTCGTGCCGGCGACCGGAAGCGTGGCGGCGGAACCGAAGCCGATGCCATCCGGCAGGACGGCGAGACGGTCGGTCGGAACCGCGACACGTTGGGCCCAGCCGTGCTCGTCGACCAAAGCTGCGACCCGGGTCCCCACGCCAGGCCCGGTGCCATCGGCTGCTGCCCGTTCGACGACCCCGACGATGTCCTGGCCGGGTATCCAGCCATTCGGACGTATGGCGAGGAGGCGCAGCTCACCCCGGTTCAGCGAGGTTGCGTGGACCGCGATGAGCGCCTCGTTCGCCAAGGGCCGAGGGTCCTCGACATCGGCGAGCCTAAGCCCGGTGGCGCTGTCGGAAGCGATGACGAGGGCGAGCATGGGGCTGTACCTTCCTGGACCAAGCCGGCGATGGGCGCGCGGCGTCAACGCGATCGCCATGCGCAACCGGAGCCTATCGACTTTCAGGGTCAAAGAATTTAGCTATAATGGCATAAGATCGCTAAAAGTAGTCATCATGAGACAGCCTCTTCGCTACCCATGGCTCGATTTCGATGTCGACGACGTCCACGCGCCGGCAATCGCCGTGCGCGTCGACGTACCGGAGACCAGGGCCGAGGTGCGCGACCACTGGCATCGCAAGGGGCAGCTCGTCTTCGCGCTGGGAGGCGGCGTCACCTGTCGGGTTCCGAGCGGTCTGTGGATGGTGCCGCCGCATTGCGCCGTGTGGATCCCGGGCGGCATGCAGCACAGCAACATCGCGACCGCCAATGCGCGGATTTTCTTCGTTTATCTCGAACCGGGCGCCGCCGATCTACCGGACCGGTGCTGCACGCTTTCGATCTCGCCGCTGCTGCGCGAGCTGATCATCGAACTGTCGGATTGCGCGCCGGAGAACGCACGATGCGGTTTCCTGGGAGGGATCCTGCTTGCCGAACTGCCGCGCATGCCTGTCCAGCAACTGCACCTGCCGATTTCGGCCGAGCCGCGCTTGCGGCGGATCGCAGAGGCGTTAGCAGACGATCCCGCCGACCGCAGCACGCTTGCGGAATGGGCGAACCGCGTGGCGCTTAGCGAGAGCAGTCTGGCGCGCCTCGTCGTGAAGGAGACAGGGCTGACCTTCGGGCGCTGGCGCCAGCAGCTGCACCTGATCGTGGCGCTGCGCGAACTCGCCTCAGGCGCCAGCGTGCAGCAGGTCTCGGGCGATCTCGGCTATGAATCCGTCACGGCGTTTATCACCATGTTCAAGAAGGCGCTGGGCAAGCCGCCGGCGAAATATCTCAGCGATATCTCGCAAAACGGCGGCTCCGCATTTGTCGCTTGATCAACCCGGCTGGTGCGTGGACGCGCAACTCAAACGGGTTGCGGTTTGATCTCCGGGGCGAGGGCGCCCTCTTCCAACCCAGCGGGTGCCGTACCCGTCACCACCTCGACGATGCCGCGCGCGATCTCGCGTTCACCCATGATCACGGTGTCGGCGCCGAGCCCCTTGAGATGCTCGACCTCGGCATCGGAATGGGCGCGGGCGATGACATTGACGCTGGGGTTGGCGGCGCGGGCGCGCAGCACGATCTGACCGGCCTCGAAGGCGTTGGGAATTGCAAGGATCAGCCGCCTGGCGCCTTCCGGATTGGCGGCTGAAAAGACGTCGGCATTGGCGGCATTGCCGGCGATGGTTTCGACGCCATCGGCCTTCAGCTTCGCCAGAGTCTTGTCGGCGTCCTCGATGACCAGAAAGGGCAGGGCGGCCTGTTTCAGCGCCGCGCCGACGAGACTGCCGACACGGCCGTAGCCGATCAGGATGGAATGGCCGGTAAGCGCGGTTCTTAGCGGTGGGCCGTCGTCCTTTTGCGGCGAAGCCGTCACCGAAGCCACCTGGCCGGGCTCGGTCGCCGGACCGATCGGCCTTGCCTGTTCCGGCGGCGATGCCTTGGCGGAGCGAGCCTCCAGCCACGGTGTCATCCAGTCGATGGCAAGGAACATCAGCGGATTGAGCAGGATCGACAGGATGGCGCCGGCGAGGATCAGGTCGCGCCCCTGCTCGGGCAGCAGTTTCAGCCCGACGCCGAGCTCGGCGAGGATGAAGGAAAACTCGCCGATCTGGGCGAGGCTGGCCGAGATCATCAGCGCCGTCGCGATCGGGTAGCGGAAGGCGACGACGATGACGAAGGCGGCCAGCGACTTGCCGATGACGATGATGGCCAGCGTCGCCAGGATCGGCCAGCCATTGCTGACCAGGCTGAACGGGTCGAACAGCATGCCGACCGAGACGAAGAACAGCACCGAGAAGGCATCGCGCAGCGGCAGCGATTCCTCGGCTGCCCGATGGCTTAGCTCGGATTCGCTCATGATCATGCCGGCGAAGAAGGCGCCCAGCGCCAGCGATACGCCGAACAGTTTCGCTGCCCCGAAGGCGACGCCCAACGCAATCGCCAGCACCGCCAGCCGGAACAGCTCGCGCGACCCGGTATGGGCGACATAATGCAGGATCCAGGGGATCACGCGGCGGCCGACCACCAGCATGACGACGACAAAGGCCACCACCTTGGCCAGCGTGACGCCGACGACGCCCCAGATGCCGTAGCTGGCCGGCAGCGCCAGCAGGCTGGCATGGACGTCGGCCTGCGGCACGCCGCCGAGCACGCCGGCCAGCGCCGGCAAGAGCACCAGCGCCAGCACCATGGCAAGGTCCTCGACGATCAGCCAGCCGACGGCGATACGGCCACGCTCGGTCTCGATCAGCCGTCGTTCCTGCAACGCGCGCAGCAGCACCACCGTCGAGGCGACGGACAATGCCAGGCCGAAGACCAGCCCGGCGCCCACCGACCAGCCGAGCAGCCAGGCAAGGCCGACGCCGAGCAGCGTGGCAAAGCCGATCTGGACGATGGCGCCGGGCACGGCGATGGCGCGGACGGAGAGAAGGTCCTTCAGCGAGAAATGCAGGCCGACGCCGAACATCAGCAGGATGACGCCGATCTCGGCAAGCTCGGTGGCCAGGCTTGCGTCGGCGACGAAGCCCGGCGTGTTCGGCCCGACCAGGACGCCGGCCACGAGATAGCCGACCAGCGGCGGGATGCGGAAACGGTTGGCGAGCGCGCCGAAGATGAAAGCCAGCCCCAGACCGGCGACGATGGTGGCGATAAGGGGCGTGTCATGCGGCATTGTCTATGGAGCGCCTTTCGAAAAAATCACGATGCAGGATAGGGCCGCCCCGCGGCAGCCGCCCCTTGCAATATGGGGGGAGGCATGGCCGCGAGGCAACCCGTAAAGCCGTGAAATCGAAAGGCAAAGGCGCACGAATGCCGGGCGAAGGGCGGATTGCGCTTGCGGGCGCCGTCAGGCTGCCTGGAGCAGGCTTTCGATCTCAGGGATGGTGTGGTTGGTCAGCGTCTTTGGAATTTCCACCGTCACCTTGTCGCCGACAAGCTTGTGGAGCTTCCGGCGCATTTCGCCCAGCACCAGCGGCGGCGCGATCAGCACGATCTCCTTGAAGGCGCCGCGATTGGCGAGCCCATAAAGCCGTTCGGCAATGTCGTCGGCGAAGCGCTCCTTGCCGATACGATGCCAGTCGGTGTCCTCGACCGCGCTGCGATGGATGGAGGGTCCGTCATTGTAGCGGCCGGGGCGGTCGCTGCCCTGCTCGCGCGTGGCGGGGTTCTCCTGCTCCATCTCCTGCACGACCTGCAGGTCCGGATTGCGGGTGTTGCCTTCATTGCGCAGGAACAGCGCTTTTTCGCCATCGGCGACCACGATCCAAAGGCCATGTTTCAGCGTGACATTGCTCATACGGGCTCCTCCTGGTTTTGCTGCGTTGCGAACCGTTCGCGGCGGCAGGCCGGGGCGGGTCCGTATGGCAAACGCCCGCTCAAGCAGGAATGTTCCGATATCGTTGTGGCGCTCATCCAACGTAGCGTGCAAGCCCGCGACGACCTTTTGCGGCCTTAATCTACTAAATTGGTAGAATTTAGAAAAATCTGTTTTGCAGCGTGGAGTATTTGCAGCTAAAAACGCCTGAGATCAGGGCCCGCAACAGCGGCTTCAATCCGATCCTCTCCCGGATGTGGAATTTTTTTCTCCTGCTCTTCGCGCTTGCGAAAAAGCGATTGCCTGCCATCGCGGGATGCGCGAGTGCTTTGCTTCTGGTTTTTCACGCCCGCGCGTAAAACTGCCAAATTGCTCAGGAATCTGCTCGCCATGCCGCAGGCCAATGCCAAGCTCAACGCTTTCCCCGTCTTCATGCGGGTCGAGGGCGAAGCCGTGGCCATTGTCGGCGGCGGCGAGGCGGCGCTGGCCAAGGCGCGGCTCGTCGGCCAGTCGAGCGCGGTGCTGCGCATCATAGCGCAAACCGCCGAAGCCGAGCTGCTGTCTTTCATTGCCGCGACCGGTGCTGTCCATGTCGCCGCCGCCTATGAGGCCGCGCATCTCGAAGGCGCGACCATTGTGTTCGCCGCCAGCGGCGACGAGGCGCTCGACCGCCGCGTTGTCGAGGATGCGCGCCGCTTGAGCATTCCGGTCAACGCGGTCGACCGGCCAGAGCTTTGTGATTTCTTCACGCCGGCGCTGGTCAACCGCGCGCCGGTCGCCATCGCCATCGGCACCGAAGGCGCCGGCCCGGTGCTTGCGCAGATGCTGCGCGGCCGCATCGATCGCATGCTGTCGCCGTCGCTCGGCGCGCTGGCCACGCTTGCCGCGTCCTTCCGCGGCACCGCCGAGCGGCTGCCGAAGGGCACCGGTCGCCGCCGCTTCTGGCGCGATTTCTTCGCCGGCGCGCCGGCGCGAGCCGTCGAGGCGGGCGAGTTTGCGAGGGCGCATGATGCCGCCGTCGAGCTGCTTGTCTCCGACGCGCCGGCCTCGGGCCACATCGCGCTGGTCGGCGCCGGTCCGGGCGCCGAGGATCTGCTCACGCTCAGGGCGCATCGCCTGCTGATGGAAGCCGACGTCATCGTCCATGACGCGCTGGTGCCGGAAGCCATCGTCGCCATGGGCCGTCGCGATGCCGAGCGCCTGCCGGTCGGCAAGCGCAAGGGCTGCCATTCCAAGAGCCAGGAAGAGATCAACGCGCTGCTTGTCGAGCTTGGCCGCGAGGGCAAGCGCGTCGTGCGGCTGAAGTCGGGCGACCCGCTGGTGTTCGGCCGCGCCGGCGAGGAAATGGCGGCACTTCGCGATGCCGGCATCGCCTATGAGGTGGTTCCCGGCGTCACCGCGGCCTTCGCCGCCGCCGCCGATTTCGAACTGCCGCTGACGCTGCGCGGCGTGTCGTCCTCGCTGGTGTTCACGACCGGCCATGACCTTAAGGGCAATTCGCTGCCCGACTGGGCCAAGCTCGCCATTTCCGGCGCCACCGTCGCCGTCTATATGGGCCGCTCGGTCGCGGCCGAAGTCGCCGGCCGACTGATCGAGGCGGGCCTGTCGCCCGACACCGCCGTCGCCGTGGTCGAGAACGCCAGCCTCGGCAACCGCCGCCGCTTCCACGGCACGCTGGCCGACCTGCCTTCGCTGGAGGCCCGCGCCGATCTCGCCGGTCCGGTGATGACCATCATCGGCGACGCGGTCGCCGGCGCCAATTTCGAACGTTCCGAGCCGCTCGCGGCACACAGGCATGAAGATACGGCCAGCGCAACGGCCGAAGGAGTTGAACAATGAAGGTTCTGACCGCGAACAGGCTCACCGACGGCATCGCCGTCTGGTACGCCGATGGCGGCTGGGCGGAAACGGTCGGCGGCGCCGACCTCGCCCATGACAAGGCGGCGGAGGACCGGCTGGAAGCGATCGGCGCGGCGGCCTACGCCAACAACGAGGTGGTCGACGTCAATTTGATCGACGTCACGGTGGTCGACGGGTTGGTCGAGCCGGTGCGGCTGCGCGAAAAGATCCGCGCCGCCGGGCCGACCATCCGCGAAGATCTCGGCAAGCAGGCGAGCCCGCAACCCATGCGGGCGGCATAGACCAAACAGGCAATGTGGGCGGACGCGCCCTGAAAGACGAAGCATGTACCGTTACGATGAGTTCGACCACGATTTCGTTCAGGCCCGCGTCGCCGAGTTCAGCGACCAGGTCCAGCGCCGGCTTGCCGGCGAGATCACCGAGGATCAGTTCCGGCCGCTGAGGCTGATGAACGGCGTCTATCTGCAGCTGCATGCCTATATGCTGCGCATCGCCGTGCCCTATGGCACGCTGAACAGCAAGCAGATGCGCATGCTCGGCCACATCGCGCGCAAATACGACAAGGGCTACGGCCATTTCACCACGCGCCAGAACATCCAGTTCAACTGGCCGGCGCTGTCCGACATTCCCGCGATCCTGGCCGATCTCGCCAGCGTCGAGATGCATGCCATCCAGACCTCTGGCAACTGCATCCGCAATGTCACCGCGGATCACTTCGCCGGCGCGGCGGCCGACGAGGTCGCCGATCCCCGGCCCTATGCCGAGATCCTGCGGCAATGGTCGTCGGTGCATCCGGAGTTTTCGTTCCTGCCGCGCAAGTTCAAGATCGCGGTGACGGGTGCCGAGCGCGACCGCGCCGCCATCCAGACGCATGACATCGGCCTGCACCTGAAGAAGAACGCGGCCGGCGAGCTCGGCTTCGCCGTCTATGTCGGCGGCGGCCAGGGCCGCACGCCGATGGTGGCGCGGAAGATCCGCGACTTCCTGCCGGAAGCCGATCTTCTCTCCTACTGCACGGCGATCCTGCGCGTTTACAACCTCTATGGCCGCCGCGACAACAAGTACAAGGCGCGCATCAAGATCCTCGTCCACGAGACCGGCGTCGAGGAGATCACGCGCCAGGTCGAGGCCGAGTGGCAGGAGCTGAAGGACGCCGAGCTGAAGCTGCCGGAAGCCGACATCCAGGCCATCAACGCCTATTTCACGCCGCCGGGTCTGGCCGAGCGGCCGGAAGGCGACGCGGCAGTGAAGCTGGCGCGGCTCGATTCCAAGAATTTCTCGGAATGGCTCGACCAGAATGTGGTGACGCATCGCCATCCCGACTATGCGGCGGTGACGATCTCGCTGAAAGGCATCGGCGAGGTGCCTGGCGACGCCACCGACAGCCAGATGGAGGCGGTCGCCGACATCGCCGAGAAATACGCCTTCGACGAATTGCGCGTCAGCCACGAGCAGAACCTGATCCTGCCGCATGTGGCGCGCGCCGATCTGAAGGCCGTCTATGACGCGCTGGTCGACATCGGCCTGGCGACGGCCAACTCCAATCTGATCAGCGACATCATCTCGTGCCCCGGCCTCGACTATTGTGCGCTGGCCACGGCCCGTTCCATTCCGGTGGCGCAGGAGATCTCGCAGCGCTTCGCTTCGCTGGAACGGCAGCGCGAGATCGGCGAATTAAAGCTGAAGATCTCCGGCTGCATCAATGCCTGCGGCCATCATCATGTCGGCCACATCGGCATTCTCGGCGTCGAGAAGAAGGGCTCCGAGCTTTACCAGGTCACCCTCGGCGGCTCGGCCGACGAGAACACCTCCGTCGGCGAGATCATCGGCCGCGGCTTCTCGTCGGAAGAGATCACCGACGCCATCGAGCAGATCGTCGATACCTATCTCGGCCTTCGGCTCAGTCCCTCGGAACGTTTTATCGACGCCTACCGCAGAGTCGGTCCCGCGCCGTTCAAGGAGGCGCTCTATGCTGGCGAAACCAAGGCCGCTTGACCGGGTCGTTGATGTCGAGGCCGGTGTCGCCGCCGAGGCGGCGGGGCTGGACGCGCTTTACGGTCACCTGAGCCCGATCGAGGTCATCGAGCGCTCGGCGAACGAGCTGTTTCGCGGCGGCATCGCCGCGGTTTCCTCCTTCGGCGCCGATTCCGCCGTGCTGCTGCACATGATCGCCAAGGTCGACCGCGCGCTGCCGGTGATCTTCCTCGACACCGGCAAGCATTTCGAGGAAACGCTCGGCTATCGCGATGCGCTGGTCGCCGATTTCGGCTTCACCGACGTCAGGGTGATCAAGCCGGAAGAGGCCGCGCTCGAGCGGGTCGATCCGACCGGCAGGCTGCACGAGACCAACACCGACGCCTGCTGCAACGTGCGCAAGGTCGAGCCGATGGCGCGCGGCGTCGAGCCGTTCCGCGCCTGGTTCACCGGGCGCAAGCGCTTCCAGGCCTCGACGCGCGCGGCGCTTCCGGTCTTCGAGGCGGTCGGCTCGCGCATCCGCATCAATCCGCTGGCACACTGGACGACGGCGGACCAGGCCGACTACATGCGCGCGCACGCGCTGCGCGAAAATCCGCTCGTCGCCTATGGCTATCTGTCGATCGGGTGCTTCCCGTGCACGCAGCCGGTACAGCCGGGCGAGGACGCGCGCAGCGGCCGCTGGGCCGGGCACGCCAAGACAGAGTGCGGCATCCACCTTTCCGGCCTGGAGAAGTCGCTGACCGACGCATCCCTTTAGGCTATGTTGATATTCAGGTGAGGCCGGCCCGCAATCGTCGGTTTCCTGCGTTTCCGGTGCCCACGGGACGCTCCGCTCCGGCTCGGCCTGACCTGAAACGCGACACATCCTTTGATTTTTGGATTTTGGGAATTTTGATGACTGAACCGACCAAATCGGAAACCCGCCTCTGGACCCCGAACGGTTTCCGCGAGGACGAGTGGATCCAGGCCGAGAGCGCCGAGGCGCTCGCCGGCAACGGCCGCTTCATCCTGCCGCTGCAGGCGTTCCTGGGGCTCGACCTTGAGGTGCGCAAGTCGGCCAGGGAACGCATCGGGGTGCTGCTGCAGCCCGGCGACGAGCTCGACAAGATCGTCGGCCTGCTCGACCAGCTGTCGCTGGTGGCGCTGGCCTTCCCGGCGTTCAATGACGGCCGCTCCTTCTCCAAGGGCGAATTGCTGCGCAGCCGCCATCATTTCGAGGGCGCCGTCCGCGCCACCGGCCAGGTGCTGGTCGACCAGCTGCCGCATATGCTGCGGGTCGGCTTCGACGAGTTCGAAATCTCGAACCCGGTGCTTTTGAAGCGGCTGGAGGAAGGCCGCACCGGCGGGCTGGGGCTCTACTACCAGCCGACCGCCGAGTCGGAGGCCAAGGGGCCGAAATATTCCTGGCGGCGCAAACGCGCCGGCTGACCCAGCGGTAACTCGTCGACGTCTTTACAACGCGCGCAAGCAGGCTTTCTCTGACCGCACGGACGGAAACATCCGCCGGGAGGAGGCCATGCGCTACGACTATGTCATCGCCGGCGGCGGTTCCGCCGGCTGCACGCTTGCCGCCAGGCTTTCCGAGGATGCATCGAAGACGGTCTGCCTGATCGAAGCGGGCGGCGAAGGCAAGGATCTCCTGATCCGCGCGCCGGCGGGCATCATCGCGCTGCTGCCGGGCAGGCCCAAGATCAACAACTGGGGCTTTGAGACGGTGCCGCAGGAAGGGCTTGGCGGCCGCAAGGGCTACCAGCCGCGTGGCAAGGCGCCGGGCGGCTCAAGCGCCATCAACGCCATGCTCTACACGCGCGGCCATCCTTGCGACTATGACGAATGGGCCGATCTCGGCTGCGACGGCTGGTCGTGGAGCGAGGTGCTGCCCTATTTCCGGCGCGCCGAAGGCAATCAACGCGGCACTGACGCGCTGCACGGCGGCGACGGACCGCTCAGGGTGGCCGAGCAGCAGGAACCGCGTTCGATCTCGAAAGCCTTCGTCGAGGCCTGCGGCGAAAACCAAATCCGCCGCAACGACGATTTCAACGGGCCCGAGCAGGAAGGGGCGGGGCTCTACCAGGTCACGCAATTCTGGGGCGAGCAACGCAATGGCGAGCGCTGCTCGGCCGCGGCAGCCTATCTGCATCCGGCGATGGGCCGGCCGAACCTCACCGTCATCACCGGCGCGCAGGCGACCGGCGTGGTGCTCGACGGCAAGCGCGCGACGGGCGTGCGCTATCGTGCCGGCAAGAGCGAAGCCGCGGCGGAAGCCAGGCGCGAGGTCATCCTGTGCGGTGGCGCGTTCGGCTCGCCGCAAATGCTGCTGCTTTCCGGCATCGGTCCGGCGGTGGAGCTGGCAGTGCACGGCATTCCGCTCGTCCATGAACTGCCCGGTGTCGGCAAGAACCTGCAGGACCATCTCGATTTCATCCTGGCCTGGAAGTCGCGCGAGACCGAGCTGATGGGCATCGGCCTCCGCGGCCTGCCCGGACTGCTCAGGCACATGCTGCGCTGGCGCAAGGACGGCACCGGCATGATCGCCACGCCCTATGCGGAGGCCGGCGCCTTCCTCAAATCCGACGCGGCGGCCGAGCGGCCCGACCTGCAACTGCATTTCTGCATCGCCATCGTCGACGATCACGGCCGCAAGCTGCATATGGGTTATGGCTTCTCCTGCCATGTCTGCGTGCTGAGGCCGCATTCGCGCGGCGAGGTCGGGCTTACGAGCGCGAACCCGCTGGCGCCGCCGCGCATCGACCCGCGTTTCCTCGAGGACGAGCGCGACGCCGAGCTTCTGCTCCGGGGCGTGCGGATGATGCGAGGCATATTGGAAGCGCCGGCGCTGGCCAGGTATCGCCAGAAGGAAATCTATACCGCCGGCGCTGCCAGCGACGCCGAGCTGATGGCGCATATCAGGGCCCGCGCCGACACGATCTATCACCCGGCCGGCACCTGCAAGATGGGCATCGACGAGATGGCGGTCGTCGATCCGCAGTTAAAGGTGCGCGGCTTGCAAGGGCTGCGCGTCGCCGACGCCTCGGTGATGCCGACACTCGTCGGCGGCAACACCAATGCGCCGACGATCATGATCGCCGAGAAGGCGGCGGATATGATCCGGGCGGCAGCCTGACGCCATCTTGGTCAGACCAGCCTGCCCGGTTTTGCTCCGGAAGCCCTGCCTTTATCGCTCGCCGGGCGCCACGGAATCAATCTGGTAGGACCAATCGTGCGATTTGCGCTTCCCCTCCGGCCTGCTTGCCCTTACGATAGGGCTATATTTCGTGCCTCGAAATAAATAGCCAGCTAAGGGAGGAACCGGCATGGCAGGCAAAAAGATTTTGATGCTCGTTGGCGAGTTCAGCGAGGAGTATGAGATTTTCGTCTTCGAACAGGCCATGCATGCGGTTGGCCATACGGTGCATGTCGTCTGCCCCGACAAGAAGGCCGGCGACATCTTGAAGACCTCGCTGCACGATTTCGAAGGCCACCAGACCTACACCGAAAAGCTCGGCCACGACTACATCCTCAACAAGAGCTTCGCCGAGGTGAACCCGGCCGATTACGACGCCGTCTATGCGGCCGGTGGGCGCGGGCCGGAATACATCCGCATCGACAAGCGGGTGCAGGCGCTGGTCAGGCATTTCCACGAGACCGGCAAGCCGATCTTCACCATTTGCCACGGCGTACAGATCCTGATCGCCGTCGATGGCGTGGTGCGCGGCCGCGAGGTCGCGGCGCTGCAATATTGCGAGCCGGAGGTGACGCTGGCCGGCGGCATCTACATCGATGTCGCGCCGACCGGCGCCCATGTCGATGGCAATCTGGTATCGGCCAAGGGCTGGCCTGGCCTTGCAGCGTTCATGCGCGAATGCCTGAAGGTGCTCGGCACCGAGATCCGCGACGGCAAGGCGCTGATGCGCGACGAACGCAAGGCGGCCTGAGCAAGGTTTGAAGAAACCCGCCGCATCCCGGTGCGGCGGGCAATGGATATTGAGCCGCTCTTAAGGCGCGCCGAAACGCCCTTGAGCGGCATGCCTCAAGCGGCAAGCCGCGCTTCGCGGAACGACACCAGCTTGCCGCGGTTTTCGTCCCATAGCGCCAGCTTCACGCAGCGCAGGCTGTCGAGAAGCGTGACGCGGCCGATCCGCCGCAGCTCCGGATAATCCCGCAGCACTTCCGGAAGCCGGTAGCACGGCACCTTGGCGGAGAGGTGGTGGACGTGATGGACGCCGATATTGCCGGTGAACCAGTTCAGCACCGGCGGCAGGTCGTAGTAGGACGATCCATGCAGCGCGGCGCGCTGGAATTCCCAATCGGGATCCTTCGCCCATTCGGTCTCCTCGAACTGATGCTGGACATAGAACAGCCAGACGCCGGCCGAGCCCGCGAGGATCACGATCGGCAGGTGGACGACCAGGAACGCGCCCGGCCCGACAAGCCAGATGAGCGTCACCGCGGCGAGCGCGATGCCGAGATTGGTCGCCATGGATGACACCCACGGCGTCAGGCCGCCGCGCATCATGCCGACCGGCAGCCTCTGCTCGAAGATGAAAAGCCATATCGGGCCGAGACCAAACATCACCAGCGGATGGCGATAGAGGCGATAGGCAAGGCGGCCAGGCCAGGATAGCTGCCGGTATTCGGCGACGGTCAGTGTCCTGATGTCGCCCATGCCGCGCTCGTCGAGATTGCCGGCGCTGGCGTGATGGGTGGCATGGGCGCGCCGCCAGCAATCATAAGGCGTCAGCGTGAGCACGCCGAGGGCGCGGCCGATCCAGTCGTCCGCATAACGATTGGCGAAAAAGGAGCCGTGGCCGCAATCGTGCTGGATCATGAATATCCGCACCAGAAAGCCGGCCGCCGGAACGACGAGGGTCAGCCCCCACCAATGGCCGTAGGAATAGGCGGCAGAAGATAGAGCCCAGAGTGCGACGAAAGGGATGAGGGTTATGGCTAGTTCGATGGCGCTGCGCCGCCGGTCAGGCTTCTTGTAGCGCGCCAGGATCTTCAACCAGGCGCGCTTGCTGTTTGCCGCCGTCTCGGGGGAAATCATGTTCATCAGGGAGCATAGGCAGCGCATCCCGCCCCAGCAAGACGGCGATCACGCGAAATTACTGCGCGTAATTGTCGCGCGATGCCCGCGGTTCGTGCGGCCTACTGGCGACGTTCGCCGTTGGCGGCCCTGGTCTCGATGTCATCGAGCTGGTCGAGCAGGTTGCGGAAATGCTCGGGCGTGTTCGTTTCCAGGCGGAATGACGGCAGCGTGCGCAGGAAGCGCTTCGTCGCTTCGCTGCCAAGCTGTCGTCTGATATCGGCGGCGAGTTCCGCGCGCCGTTCGCCTTTGTTGCCGCTCATTGTCCCAAATCCTGTGTCGGCTTCGAAACTCCCTCAACCCGGCAATGGTTCCCTCGCCGTCGCTTTCTCGCAAGCGAAGCCGGCGATTAAGGTAAAATTTGATTTAATGTCGAACGTTCCCTGGAGACGCCGTGAAACTGCGCTGGGTCGCTTGCCCCTTGATTTTTGGCCCTCAAACCTCGATATCGGGCGCAAATCCAAACCATTCGGAATGACGGGAAACGGCGATGAGCGACCAGGCAAAAGACGAACGCGCGCCCGAGGATATCGAGCCTGCCGAGGCCAGTGGCGAGCGTCCGCAGGGCAGCGTCGACGGCGACTATGAGGCGCTGGTGCGGCTGCTGAAGGAAAACGAGGAACTGAAGGACCGCGCGCTGCGCGTGGCGGCCGAGATGGAGAACCTGCGCCGCCGCACCGCGCGCGACGTGCATGACGCGCGCACCTATGCGGTCGCCAATTTCGCCCGCGACATGCTGTCGGTGTCCGACAATCTGCGCCGCGCGCTGGACGCCATTCCGGCCGAGGCAAAGGCTGGCGGAGATGCCGGCTTCAAGGCGCTGATCGAGGGCGTCGATCTCACCGAGCGCGCCATGCTTTCGGCGCTGGAACGGCATGGGGTGAAGAAGCTTGCGCCGGAGGGCGAGAAGTTCGATCCGAACTTCCATCAGGCGATGTTCGAGGTGCCCAATCCCGACGTTGCCGCCGGCACCGTCGTCCAGGTCGTGCAGCCGGGCTATTCGATCGGCGACCGCGTGCTGAGGCCGGCCATGGTCGGCGTCGCCAAGGGCGGCCCGAAGGCCGCGGCCACCGAGGCGCCGGTCGAGCCCGGCCCGGTGAACGAGCAGGCCGAGAAGGATGCGTAGTTAAGGGAGTAGGGCAGTAAGGGAGTAGGGACAGCGGCGGGACTATTCACGCGGCTTGTGCTATCTAGAGGTCCCTATTCCCCTACTCCCTTACTGCCCTATTCCCTTATTCCCATGAACCTCATCGAGCTTCTCGACTATGCCGGCGTCGCCGTCTTCGCGGCGACAGGGGCGCTTGCCGCTTCGCGCAAGCAACTCGACATCATCGGCTTTCTGTTCCTGGCCTGCGTCACCGGTATCGGCGGCGGCACGCTGCGCGACGTCATCCTCAACCTGCCGGTGTTCTGGGTCGGCAACCGCGATTATGTGCTGATCTGCGTGGTGGTCGCGGTGCTGGTCTTCTTCAGCGCCCATCTGGTCGAATCCCGCTACAAATTGCTGCTCTGGCTCGACGCCATCGGTCTCGCCGCCTTCTCGGTGATGGGCGCCGCCAAGGGCCTCGCCATCACCGGGTCCCCGGTCGTCGCCACCATTACGGGCGTGCTGACCGCAACCTTCGGCGGTATCCTGCGCGATCTTCTGGCGGGCGAGCCATCGGTGCTTCTGCGGCCCGAGATCTACGTCACGGCTGCGCTTGCGGGTGCGGCGCTTTTCACCGTCGGCGATCTTGCCGGCCTGCCGCCATTGGCGGCCGGTCTGGTGGGTTTCGCCGCGGCATTCGCGGTGCGCGGCGGCGCGCTCAAATTCGGCTGGGCCTTCCCGGCCTACAAGAGCAGGCCCGGGCGGCGGCCGGAGGATATTCCGTGATGGAGGGATTAGGGAATAGTCAGTAGTCAGGGGAGCGTGAACGTGATGTCTTCCCCTACTGCCTACTGCCTACTGCCTACTCGCGTCAGGCCGCGAAGCGCTGGCCTTCCCCGCCATAATAGTTGACGTAGCGCGCGCCGATCTCCTTGACCGGCATGACGACGAAGACGTCGACGGTCGAGAATTCGTGATCGATGACGCAGCCGTCGCCGATGCGGGCGCCGACGCGCAGGTAACCCTTGACCAGCGGCGGCATGGACGCGATGGCCGCCTTGGCGTTGACCGCTTCGATCGGCATCAGGTCCATGGAGCAGTAGCGGCCGGCAACCGCCTTGACGTCCCACGCCGAATTGGTGCGGCAGTGATGGGCGAGGTAGGTTAGCGCCTCGGCATGCGCCGCCGGCACGATGCCGTGGAAGGAAGCGCAGCCCGTCATCACGCCAATGCCGTAGTGGTTGATATAGGCCCAGATGCCTTGCCACAGCGCCTCGATGGTGCGCTTGGAGCGGTATTCCTTAAGCACGCAGGAGCGGCCGAGCTCGAGAAAACGCTGGCCGGGATGACGGGCGATCAGATTGGTCAGTTCGAACTCGCCCTCGGAATAGAAGCCGCCAGCCGTCGCCGCGATCTCCTGCCGCAGCAGCCGGTAGGTGCCGACGATGCGGCGATGCTCAGGGCCGGGAAGCGATGTGTCGAACACCAAAAGGTGATCGCAGAGCGGATCGAAACGATCGGCGTCGCGCCGGTCCTGCGCCTGGAACAGGTCCTTCCTGGCGCCAAGCTCGTCATAGAACACCCGGTAGCGGACCTCCTGCGCGGCAGCGATCTCGGCTTCGTTGCGGGCAAGCCGGACTTCGAGATTGCCAATGCGGCCGAGAGGGGCGCCTGTTGCGACGGCATCAGCCGTCCGCGTGGCGAGCAGGGCGCCGCCCGCGTTCGGCCGAGTGTCACATTCCGGCATAACTGTATGCACGAGTGATTCTCCTTCGAGCCATCCCTCTTGGCACGGGGATACGGTGTAGGTGCAACAGGATTGTGACAGTACCGTGATACGGCGCGGCGGGCAATACTTCGTCGGCTGGCGAATGCCCTCAACCGGCTACCTTAACGAAGCAAAGCCAAGCGATCCAAGGGCGATTGCCGGGGCAAAAAAATCAGGCCGCGACCTGCGCCTCGACGGCGCTGACCAGAGCATCCGGATCGAGCGGCTTGGTGACGAAGCCGCTGGCGCCGTGCGCCAGCACCGTATGGCGGGTCTTTTCCTGGCTGTCCGCCGACAGCACCATGATCGGAACCGGCGGCACCGCCAGCGCCTCTTCGTGGCGGCGGATGGCGGCAATGGCATCCAGCCCGTCCATGACCGGCATGTGCAGGTCCATCAGCACAACATCGAAGCGATGCTTCAGGCCGGCATCGGTGACGGCCTCGACGGCGGCCTTGCCGTTGCCGACCACCTTGACGCGGTGTCCGGCCTTCAGAAGCGTGGCGCGGGCGAGCATGGCGTTGATGTCGTTGTCCTCTGCGATCAGCACCGACAGGCCGTGCTCGCCGCGGCGGCCGCCGGCGCGCGCGGGCGGTGCGCCCTGCCTGTCCGTCTGCGGCAGCGCAACGGCGGGCGCATGGCTGGTCAAAAGCACGCGCAGCAGCGTCTCGCCGCGCACCGGCCGCGCCAGGAAGGTGGCATAGCCATTGGCGCGGAATTCGCCGAGCATGCCGCGGTCGGTCGGCGCGATCAGCGTGATCGCCTCGCAATCGGCAAAGCCGCCCTGGCGCAAGCGCTTGAGCAGGCGCCCGTCGCCGTTCTCCATCGCGGCGTCGACCAGAAGCGCATCGCAACCCGCCGCGAAAGGCGTTGCCTGGGCGAGCGTCGTCGCCAGTTCGACGGCGCCGCCATGGGCGCGGATGGTCCGCGCGATGGCGTCGGCCTCGACCGCGTTCTTCGACACGATCACGGCACGCCGGCCGGACAGTATGTCCTGCCGGTTTTGCGGCGGCTCGGTCGCCGCCACCGCCGGAAGCTCGAAGACGAATTCGGATCCCTCACCGAGCCGGCTCGACACGGAGATCGAGCCGCCCATGGCGGTCACCAGGCGCCTGGAGATGGCAAGGCCGAGGCCGGCGCCGCCATGCACCCGGGTCGAGGTGCCGTCGGATTGCTCGAACTCCTCGAAGATGCGTTCCATGTCCTCTTCGCGCAGTCCCGGACCGGTGTCGGCGACGGTGAAGCAGATGCGGTCGGTGGTTTCGGTGCGCGCCCGCGCGACACTGAGCAGCACGCCGCCGGTGTCGGTGAACTTGATGGCGTTGCCGATCAGGTTGAGCAGCACCTGGCGCACCCGGCCCGGATCGGCGGTGATCATCTGCGGAACGTCGGGCTCGACATGGCAACCAAGGCCGATGCTTTTGGTGAAGGCACGTGACGCCATCAGTTCGATGATGTTGTCGGCGATCTCGCGCACAGATGTCGGCTGCGGCTCGGGGTCGAAGCGGCCGGCCTCGATCTTGGAGTAGTCGAGCAGGTCCTCGATCAGGGCGAGCAGCGCGCTGGCCGAGGTCGAGACGGCGCCCACATAGGTGCGCTGCTCGGGCGACAGATCGGTGTCGACCAGGAGCTTGGCCATGCCCATGATGCCGTTCATCGGCGTGCGGATCTCATGGCTGACGGTGGCGAGGAAGCGCGACTTGGCCTGGCTGGCATATTCGGCGCGCTCGCGGGCGGTGATCAGCGAGGATTCGGCGCGCTTGCGGGCGGTGATGTCGCGCGCGATCGCCCGGTGCGAGACGGCGCCGTTGTCCTTGTCGCGCACCGACAGCTCGATCCAGGAAAACCAGCGCGGACCGCTCGGCGTGCGGATGGCGACGTCGGTGGAGCTCAGACACTCATGATCCGAGAAGGCGGCGTCGGGAACGATGCCGACATCGATGCCAAGCTCCGACAAGCTCTTGCCGGCGAGGTCGCGCTGATCGATGTCGACAAGGTCGGCGAAAACCTTGTTGGCGTAGACGATATGGCCGTCGCGATCGCGATGGACGACGAGGTCGCCGAGCGCGTCGATCAGCCCGCGAAACCGCTCCTCGCTTTCCTGCATCTCCCACATGCGGTCAGCGAGCGTCTCGATCTCGGCGCGGTTGCGGGCGGCGGTCTCGTCGAGCAGAGCCGTGGCGCGGCGTTCGTTGCGCTTGCTGCGCAGATGCATGCCGAGGCCGGCAAGGCCCGTCACCAGCAAACCGAGGGTGACGAAGATCGGCGCGCCGGTCAGGTGAGCCAGCCCGGCCAACACCGCGATGGCGACGACGGTCAGGAAAGGCAAGCCTTCGGGATTGGCCGGGGGGAGCACGGGCGCCAGCGGCGGCGGGGCGACAAGCTGCCGCTTCGGCGCGTCGGGGCTTGGCCCGCCCACGCCTTCGGCACTCTGCGCCGCCTTGATGCCGGATTCCGCGATCATGCGGAAAGCCTTGCCACAGAGAGATTATGGAAGGCTGCGGCGGATCGTTCGAATTTTAACAGTCGCGCGGTTTTCGCCCTATCCGCGGCTCACATATCGACCACGACGCGGCCCCTGATCCTGCCGTCGACGATGTCGCGCGCGGCGTCGATTATGCCGTCAAAACCGATGGTCCTGGACAGCGTCGCGAGTTTCCTGTGGTCGAGATCGGTGCCGATGCGGCGCCACGCCTCGAGACGCACCGCCTTCGGCGCCATCACCGAATCGATGCCGAGCAGCGAGACGCCGCGCAGGATGAAGGGAGCGACGCTCGCCGGCAGGTCCATGCCGCCGGCAAGCCCGCAGGCGGCCACAGCTCCGCCATAGGCGGTCATCGACAGTACATTGGCGAGCGTGTGGCTGCCGACCGCATCGACGCCGCCGGCCCAGCGTTCCTTGGCGAGCGGCTTTGCCGGCTGCGTGAGCTCGTCGCGCGAGATCACCTCGGCGGCGCCGAGGTCGATCAGATAGGGGCTTTCGGCATTGCGGCCGGTCGAAGCGATGACATGGTAGCCGAGGCTGGAGAGGATCGAGACCGCGACCGAGCCGACGCCGCCGGCCGCACCGGTCACCACGACCGGGCCGCGATCCGGCACGATGCCATGCCGCTCGAGCGCCATGACGCTGAGCATGGCGGTGTAGCCGGCGGTGCCGACCGCCATCGCATCATGCGGGCTCATGCCCTCCGGCAGCGGCACCAGCCAGTCGCCGTTGACACGGGCGCGGCCGGCAAAGGCGCCGAAATGCGTCTCGCCGACGCCCCAGCCGTTGAGGATGACCTTGTCACCCTTGCGCCAGTCGGCATGCGAGGAGGAGATGACGGTGCCGGCGAAATCGATGCCCGGCACCAGCGGCCAGCGGCGGATGACCGGCGCCTTGCCGGTGATGGCCAGCCCATCCTTGTAGTTCACGGTCGTCGCCTCGACCGCGACGGTGACATCGCCCTCCATCAGGTCGGCTTCGGTGAGGTCGGTGACGGCGACCGACTGCTTCTTGTCGGCGTCGCGCGAAACGAGGATGGCTTTGAAGGTATCGGACACGTTCTTCTCCCGGCTGTGCGGTGCTCGGACTGTGCGGCGACGGCCGCGCGAGGTCAATCTTGCGAGGTCTTGGGCTGGCGCCGCCAGCCGATCAATTCATCGAAGAGGACCAGCGCGGCGCCGACCGAGATGAAGGCATCCGCCAAATTGAAGACGGCGAAGGACCAGACCGGCGTGTGGAACAAAATGTAGTCGATGACATGGCCGTAGGCGACGCGGTCGATGACATTGCCCACCGCGCCGCCGATGATCAGCGCGAAGCCGGTCCGGGCAACCGCGTGGCCCGCCGGCGTGCGGGTTGCGAGGTAGAGCACGAAGGCGACGACGAGGACGGCAATCACCACCAGGCCGGTATCGCCGAAGGACTGGAACATCGAGAAGGCGATGCCGGTGTTGTAGGTGCGGAACAGCGCCAGGAAGGGCAGGAGATCGACCTTCTCCTGGAAGGTGAGGCCGCTTTTCACCAGGTGCTTGATCCACTGGTCGAGCGCGATGGCGACGACGACCAGCAGGGCGTAGGGGGACCACGACTTCACGGTTTGATGCCCTCTTGTTTGACCATGACCCTGTCCGAATACCGGACGCCATTTCTTGGCATCATGGTCTAGTCCGGGCCCAGCTTCAGCGCGGCGCGCCGGATCTCGAACAGCATGATGCCGGTGGCGACCGCCAGATTGAGTGAATCGGCGCGGCCGGCTTGCGGAATCCTGAGCAGACGGTCGCAGCTCTCGGCCAGGCTGTCGGGCAGGCCCTGCTGCTCGTTGCCCATCAAGAGCAGCACCGGCCCCCTGGTAAAATCGACCGAACGGTAATCGACCGCGCCCTTCAGATGGGTGCCGGCGACGAGGCCCGGAAAGCCCTTGCGCCAGGCCAGAAAAGCCTCCGGCGTCGCCCTGGCGACGGGCACGGCGAAGATCGAGCCCATGGTGGCGCGCACGGTCTCGACGGAAAAGGGATCGGTGGTCTCGCCGACCAGGATGACGCCCTTGGCGCCGACGGCATCGACGGTGCGGATGACGGTGCCGAGATTGCCGGGATCGCGCACCCGGTCGAGCGCCACCCAGACGTCGCCATCCGTGGCGCGAATGTCCCTCAGTGGCAGCACCTTCTGGGCAAAGACGCCGACCACCATTTGCGGGTTGTCGCGGCGGGTGATCGCCGCCAGCACCTTTTCGGAGACTTCGAGCACGGTGCCGCCGGCGGCGACGGTGCGCGCCGCGACCTTCTCCACCGCCGCATTGCCGCGTCCGGCCTTGGCGAAGACCAGCGTGCGGATATGCCAGCCGAGATCGACCGCGTCGATGACCAGCTTCAAGCCTTCGGCCATGAAGGCGTTCTGCTGGTCGCGGAATTTCTTCAGCGCCAGCGCCTTGATGTCCTTGACCAGCGGGTTGGCGAGGCTGGTGACCTCCTTCACCTGGCCGACGGCGCGGGAGCTCTCATAAGCGTTCATTCAGGCCACCCAGCGCGAGAACAGCGAGGTCGACAGCGCGCGGCCGGCGGATTTCTCGCGGATGATCAGCTCGCCCGATTCGACCGTGCCGCCCATGCCGGCGAAGGTGTCGCGCATCAGGGCATGGATGGCGAAGAATGAAGCGCGGATCGAATAGGCGGTCAGCACAACGGCGAGCGGCTTCGGCGTCAGGATTGAGCGGCAGAGGTCGGTCAATCCGGGCAGGTCGTCGAACAATTGCCAGACCTCGCCCTTCGGGCCGCGGCCATAGGCGGGCGGGTCGAACAGGACGATATCGTAGCGGCTGCCGCGGCGCTCCTCGCGCTCGGCGAACTTCACGGCGTCCTCGACGATCCAGCGGATCGGCTTGCTGGCGAGCCCGGCCATCTCCTGGTTTTCCCGGGCCCAGCCGATGGCCTTCTTGGACGCATCGACATGGGTGACCTCGGCGCCGGCGCGGGCTGCCACCAGCGAGGCAAGGCCGGTATAACCGAACAAGTTCAGTACCTTGACCGGCCGTTTGGCGGCCATGATCAGCCCGGCCATGTGATCCCAGTGGGAGGCCTGTTCGGGAAAGACGCCGACATGGCGAAACGAGGTGAAGCGGCCAAGATAGTCGATGCCGTCATGCTTCATCGGCCAGGTTTCGCCGAGCGGCGTTTTCGGGAAGCGCCAGCGGCCGATGCCCTCCTCGTCGGTGTCGCCGGTGAAGATGGCGTCGGCGCGCTCCCAGTCCCTGGCCGGCAGCGCCGGCTGCCAGATCGCCTGGCCCTCCGGCCGCACGATGCGATAGGGGCCGTACTGCTCCAGCTTCTGTCCGGCGCCGCTGTCCAGCAGGGCGTAGTCGGCATTGGGCGCCACTTCGAGGATCAGTGGCAGCCGCTCGGCCGGCAGCGCGCCCTCGCGGCGCGCAAGGACGCGCGGCGCGGATTTGGGCTCCGGGCGGCCCTGTGGCTCCTGCCTCGTTGCCGCGCCGGCCTCGCGGGGATGCGATTGGGCGGCATTGGCTTTGGCGGGCTGGCGCGGACGGTTGTCGCGGTTTCGATCGCGAAAGGATTTCAAGAACACTCTCCGGAACGGCAGGCCGCTTTTGACATAGGGCCATCGGCGGCGCAACAAAATGGTCCGACGTCCGTGATGGACCTCAGCGGGGGAAACGGGCAAATCTGGGCCATGTCCCGCTCCGAACGCCTGCTCGACCTGATCCAGATCCTGCGCCGCCACCGCCGGCCGGTGAGCGGGCGCACGCTCGCCGGCGAAATGGGCGTCTCGATCCGCACGCTCTACCGCGACATCGCAACGCTGCAGGGGCAGGGCGCGCCGATCGAGGGCGAGGCGGGGCTAGGCTATGTGCTGAAGCCTGGCTTCATGCTGCCGCCGCTGATGTTCACCGACGAGGAGATCGAGGCCGTCGTGCTCGGGTCGCGTTGGGTCGCCAAGCAGCCGGACAAGCGGCTTTCGGCCGCCGCTACCGATGCGCTGGCCAAAATCGCGGCGGTGCTGCCGGATGACCTGCGCGAGGATCTCGACGCCAACGCGCTGCTCGTCGGGCCAGGCGCACCAGCCCAAGGTCGATGCCTTCGGTGGCCTCGGCGCCTGGCCATCCGCAACGAACGCAAGCTCGGGTTCCTCTATCGGGATGGCGCAGGCGCCCAGTCCCAGCGCATGGTCTGGCCCTTCGCGATCGGCTTCTTCGACAAGGTGCGGGTGATGGTCGCCTGGTGCGAGACGCGGCAGGATTTTCGCCATTTCCGCGCCGATCGCATGTCCGGCCTCAACGCCACCGATGTGCGCTATCCGCGCCGGCGCCAGTCGCTGCTCAAGGAGTGGCGGGCAACGCTCGACACGCCGCAAGCGGGTCGGGATGCGTCGAAAGGCACCGGCCGCTGATGGCTGCTGCCAGAATCTGACAGTGGTGGTGCGTAAGGTCCTCCAATCGAAGACACGTTGGAGAACAGCAATGAACACCCCCAATTTCGTCATCCTCTATGTCGACAGCCCGGAGCGGAGCGGCGCCTTCTACGCCGCGCTCATCGGGCGGCAGCCGGTCGAGGCATCGCCGACCTTCGTGCTGTTCGTGCTCGACGGCGGCTTCAAGCTCGGCCTGTGGTCGCGCCATACGGTGGAGCCGGCGGCGGCGGCCGCGGGCGGCGGCGCCGAGATCGTCTTCGGGCAGGACACGCCGGCGGCGGTCGACGCCGCCCACCGGGACTGGGCGGGTCGCGGCCTGAACATCCTGCAGGCACCGACCGACATGGATTTCGGCCGCACCTTCGTCGCGCTCGACCCCGACAATCACCGGCTGCGCGTCTATTGGCTGAACGACGGGGACCAGGCATGAGCGCGCACTGGATCGCCGTCGCCTCGGCCGCGCATGTCCGGCTCGGCCGCGCGGGCGGCTTCATGCAGGTCAACCACGGCAGACTGGCGCCGTTGCGCCGCATCAGACCCGGCGACGGCATCGCCTACTATTCGCCGAACACGGTCCTCGGCGAAAAGGACGGCCTGCAGTCGTTCACGGCAATCGGCACCGTGCGTGAAGGCGAGCCCTACCAGGGCGAGATGGGCGGTGGCTTCACGCCATTCCGGCGCGATGTCGCCTGGGCGAAGGCGGAGGAAGCGGCGATCAAGCCGCTGCTCGACAGGCTGGACTTCACGGCGGGCAAGACGAACTGGGGCTATCAGCTGCGCTTCGGCCTGTTCGAAATCGACGAACACGATTTTCGGCTGATTGCCGAGGCCATGGGTGCCAAGGCCACCGAGGCAGCCTGAGGTCCGCAGTGGCAGGCTGCTGACACCAGGCTGTCAGCAGCCTCGTGCGAGAAGCCACCTGATCCGCCGCGCTTGCCCCAAGGAGAACATTATGGACTTCGTCTCGATCCGCATCATCACCGACCAGATCAAGCCTCTGGTGGCATTTTACGAGGCGATCACCGGCTTGACGGCGACCTGGTTCACTCCGGATTTCGCCGAACTGGCAACCGCCTCCTGCACGCTGGCGATCGGCAGCACGCGCACCCTGGCGCTGTTCGGAGCGGATGTGGCGGAGCCGGCCGCCAATCGTTCGGCGATCATCGAATTTCGCGTTGCCGATGTCGACGCGCAGTATCGCAGGCTGGTGGAGACCATCGGCGACTTCGTGCAGACACCGACGACGATGCCATGGGGAAACCGATCGCTGCTGCTGCGCGATCCCGACGGCAATCTGGTGAATTTGTTCACTCCGGTCAGCGCCGAAGCGATCAGGAAGTTCGATCGCAGGGCTGTGGCGCCGGCAGACGCTATCGCTTGAGCGCCTTGTAGACGGCTATGCCGGCGGCAAGGTCCTCGAGCGCGGCGCCGACCGACTTGAACAGGGTGATCTCGCCGTCGCTTTGCCGCCCGGCCTTCTCGCCGCGCGCCAGCTCATGCAGGTCGGCAATGATGGCATCCGGCTTCAGCACGCCGGAGGCGAGCGGCTGGACAATGTCGCCCGCTTCCTTGGTGGCGCCGGCGCGGGTGTCGACAAAGACGCGGGCGCGCCGGATGGCGTCGTCGTCGCTCTCGCGCATCGTCGGCGTGAAGCCGCCGACAAGGTCGACATGGGCGCCCGGCTTCAACAACGCGCCCCTGACCAGCGGCTGGGTGGTTATCGTCGCCGAGGAGACGATATCAGCCTCCGAAAGCTCGGCGTCGAGGTCTTCGGCGGCGCTGGCCGGCAGCCCCTCGGCGCGCAAGCCGGCGGCGACCTTTTCGGCATTGGCCGGGGTCCGGTTCCAGATGCGAATGGCAGTGATCGGCCGTACCGCCGAATGGGCCTTGGCAAGGAAGGTCGAAAGCGCCCCGGCGCCGACGATCAGCAGCCGCGAGGCGTCCTTGCGGGCGAGGTAGGAGGCGGCAAGCGCCGAGGCGCAAGCGGTGCGCCATTGCGTCAGCCGCTGGCCGTCGATCAGCGCTTCCGGCTCACCGGTCGTTCCGTCGAGCAGCAGGTAAAGACCCATCACGGCCGGCTTGCCGATGGCGTTGTTGTCGGGCGAGACGGTGACGATCTTGACGCCGATATGGCCACCCGCCGAGGTGCCGGCGGCGTTGAAGTCGGTCCAGGCCGGCATCAACAGCAGCGTCGAGGCCTCGCCGTCGGGACGTTCGACGGTGTGATGATGGCGGACCGGCTGCACGGCGCCGTCACGGAAAGCAGTGCGCAGCGTCTCGACCAGCCCGGGAAAGGTCAGCGCCTGGTCGACCTCGGCGGCCGAAATGGTCAGCATGAAAGACTCCGTGCAGTGAGGGCGCCCGCGAAACGGAAATTCTTGCGGCATCCCTGGCGCGCGCCCTGAAGGGACACGCGGCGTTGCAATGCTTCAGGCCGTCGGCTTCGGCAGGGCCGGGCCCTGCGGCGCCTGCGGAGCGCGGCTAACCGCCTGGCGCAGGTTCTCGGCCTCGACGCCGCGCTGGCGCGCCAGCTTGCGATAACGGCCCTGCTTGACCCAGGTCGCCATGCTGCCGACGATCATGCCGACGGCGAGAGCCAGGAACAGGAAGATGAAAAGCGGCAGCTTCAGCGTCAGCGCCGGATTGCCGGGATTGAACGGGTCGAGCGTGAAGGCGACCGGCTCGCGGTTGGCGACGGCCAGCGCGATCAGGATGATGGCCAGCGGCACGAAGACAACGACGAGCATGAAGCGGTTAAACATCTGATTTCCTGTCGAAAGCAGGCCTGTCGGAAGGCCGGCGCATGAATTACGCGCCTATTTGCCGCCGTTAAGCCTTTCGCGCAATTCCTTGCCGGTCTTGAAGAACGGCACCCACTTCTCCTCGACCTCGACGGATTCGCCGGTGCGCGGGTTGCGGCCGGTGCGGGCGGGCCGGTTTTTCACCGAAAAGGCGCCGAAACCGCGCAGCTCGACCCGATTGCCCTCGGCAAGGGCGTCGGTGATCTCGTCGAAGATCGCGCCGACGATGTTTTCGACGTCGCGCAGGAAAAGATGCGGATTGCGTGTGGCAATAATTTGCACAAGCTCGGATTTGATCATGAGAACGGCTCCCCTGAAAGCACTTCAGTCAAATTATGAGGATGATTTTATTTGCTTTTTCGCTCGTCCCAAACGGCTCGTCAAGGGTGCCAGACCGAAACGAGACCGTCAAGAAACAAGCGGTCCGCTCCAATTTCGTGAATGACGTCGCCGCCGGCGTCGGGAAGGCCGAGCGCGCCGGCGATGGTTTTCGCCATTGTCTTTGAGAACAGGAAGCCGCCGTGCCGTTCGGTGTCCTTCCACTCCACCACCTTGAGCTTGGCGTCGACGCCCTTGGTCGCCAGCCAGCCGATCGCCTCGGTCTCGCCGCCGACGGCGTCGATCAGATGGTTGGCGAGCGCCTGCCTGCCGGTGAAGATCGAGCCGTCGGCAAGCGCCAGCGCCTGCTCGTGGGTCATCTTGCGGCGGTCGGCGACGATGCCGACGAACCAGTCATAGCTGTCGAGGATGAGCTTGCGGACCATGGCGCGCTCGTCCTCATTGGTCGGCTTGAAGGGCGAGGGCGAGGCCTTCAGCGGCGAGGATTTCACCTCCTCGAGCTTGATGCCGAGCTTGTCCATCAGGCCGCTGACGTCCGGATACTGGATAAGCACGCCGATCGAGCCGACGATCGAGGATTTGCGCGCGACGATATGGTCGGCCGCGCTTGCAATCATGTAGCCGGCGGACGCGGCGAGCGTGCCGACTTCCGCCACGACGGGCTTGTCGCCGGCGAGCTTGCGCACTGCCTCGAAGATCGATTCACCGCCGACCGTGGTGCCGCCGGGCGAGTCGATCGACAGGATGACGCCCTTCACCCTCGGGGATTCGCGGATGGTCTCCAGCCGCTTGATGAGCTCCTCATCTTCGGTGATGGTGCCTTCGATCCGGACCTTGGCAATATGGTCGACGGCCGAGCCGCTGAAGTCGTCGCGATAGACCCAGGTCGACAGGGCGATCAACGCGATGGCCGCGACGACGAGCGCGGCAACACGCCAGAACGTCACTTTGCGGCGCAAACGGCGGCGGTCGATCAGATCATCGGCTCTCATTGCCATGGTCAGCCTCTCGGTCGGTGGGAAGAGTTGCTTTTAAAGCAAGCGTCCGCGCCCGGCTACCGTTTCCTGGCGGGGTTGCGTCAAAGCGTCCGCGCGGCGCGAGGCGGTGCTTCATGAAAAATTAACGCCGCTCGTCCGTATCTGCTATGAAGTGCGGAAATTGCGTCGACTTCACTTCCGTTTGTACAACGGCAGCCGTCACATTTTTGCGGTTTTCCTCCGCTTGTGCTTGCTTACGGGGGCCGACATCCCACCTATAGGCGGTGATTTGGCGGGGCAAGGGTTTATTAGAATTTAGTCATGCTAGCGCGATCGAACGAAACGACCAATGCCGAGACGGCTTTGGCGCCAGCGGCGCCAGCCGGCACGCGCGGTGATGCGTTCGACCGCGCGCAGCGGCATTCGCGCCGGGTGCGCGTGCTGAAATTCGCGGTGCCGCTGCTTGCAGCTGGCATCGCCATCGCCTTTCCGGTCTATTCCTATCTTGCCGCCCCGGTTTCGATCTCGGTGCAGGCCGAAGGCAGCGCCTTCGCCGACGGCAAGCTGGTGATGGCCAACCCCAAGCTCAACGGCTTCACCAAGCAGAAGCTGCCCTATTCGCTGACGGCGCTGCGCGCCATCCAGGACGTCGGCAAGCAAGGCATCATCGATCTTGAAGGGATCAACGCCAAATTGCCGTTGACATCGGACAATGTGGCGACCGTCAACGCCACGCGCGGCGTCTACAACCGCGACGGCAACACGATGAGCCTGACCAGCGACATTACGGTGACGACGACCGACGGCATCGAGGCCAAGCTCAAATCGGTCTTCCTCGACATGGGCAAAGGCACTATGAAGACGGATGATCCGGTCGATGTCAGCCGTGGCGGCTCGCGGATCACGGCGGATTCGATGGCGGTCCAGGACAATGGCAAGGTCCTGGTCTTCGAGAGCAAGGTGCGCGTCAACATCGATCCCGCCAGCTTGAAGGCGGCAGAGCAACAGGGCGGAGAATCGAATGCGTCGCAATAGTATGGCACGGCTTTTGAGCGCGGCTTCGGTGCTGCTGCTGCTCGGCGCGTCGCCGTCGCTTGCCCAGTCCGGCACGACCAGCCAGGTCTCGGGCCTCAAGCTTTCCGGCGATCAGCCGATCCAGATCGAGAGCGACAAGCTCGAGGTTCGCCAGGCCGACAGCGTCGCCGTGTTCAGCGGCAATGTCACCGTGACGCAGGGGCCGACCACGCTCAAGGCCGGCAAGATGACGGTCTACTATGTCAAGGATCCCAATGCCGCCAAGGGCGCCGCCGCCGGCGCGTCGGCGATGACCGGCTCGGCCAACATCGACCACCTTGTGGTCGACAACAAGGTCTACATCAAGTCGAACGACCAGATCGCCACCGGCGACAATGGCACGTTCGACATGAAGAGCCAGGTGCTCGTGCTTTCCGGCAAGGAAGTGGTGCTGTCGCAGGGCCCCAACGTGCTCAAGGGCTGCAAGCTCACCGTGCAGATGAAGAGCGGCCTCGCCCAGGTCGACGGCTGTGGCGGGCGCGTCATCATGTCGATGACGCCGCCGCCGAAGTCGGGAGCGCCGAAGCAATAATGGCCGGCGTATCGTCGCTGCTGGCTCGCCTTCCGGGGCGGGCCGCCGGCAAACCAGCGGCGCCGGCAACGGTTTCCGCCGATTCCGCCAAGTTCAAGGGCACCTTGATCGCCAAGGGCCTGACCAAGAGCTACAAGGGCCGCAAGGTCGTCAGCGGCGTGACGCTTGGCGTGCGCGCCGGCGAGGCGGTCGGGCTGCTCGGCCCCAACGGCGCCGGCAAGACGACCTGTTTCTATATGGTCACCGGGCTGGTGCCGGTGGACGAAGGCACGATCGAGATCGACGGCTTCGACGTCACTTCGATGCCGATGTACCGCCGCGCCCGGCTCGGCATCGGCTACCT
>NZ_RZOF01000120.1:0-15846 GCF_003998955.1 Mesorhizobium sp. M4B.F.Ca.ET.017.02.2.1
GGCGGTAGGGCATCGACGGATTGAAGACGATCGCCCACCAGTCGACGGCGTGCGCCTTGCCGTCGCGCATCTCGAAGCCCGCCGGCGTCTGCATCCAGGAATTGAGCGCGATGATCCAGAAGGCGGAGACCGTGGTGCCGCCGGCGACCAGCACGGTGGCCAAAGTGTGGATGCGGTTGGAGACGCGGCGGAAGCCGAACAGCATGATGCCGAGGAAGGCCGCCTCCAGGAAGAAGGCGGTGAGGATCTCATAGGCGAGCAGCGGCCCGGCGATGTTGCCGACGGTCTCCATGTAGCCCGGCCAGTTGGTGCCGAACTGGAAGCTCATGGTGACGCCCGAGACCACGCCCATGGCGAAGGACAAGGCGAACACCTTCACCCAGGTGAAATAGGCGCGCATCCAGGCGGAATCGCCGGTGCGGTTGTAACGCAGCTTGAAGAACAGCAGCACCCAGCCGAGTGCAATGGTGATCGCCGGAAACAGGATATGGAACGAAATATTCGCGCCGAACTGGATGCGCGACAGAATGAGCGGGTCCATGGGCGACTCCGGCTGCAGCTTATGGCTCACAGAATAGGGCGCTGACGCGGTCCGGTCAAAGCGGCGTGGCGCCACGCGGGGCGCGTTGTCGCAGCAGGTCGGGCGAAAGCGTCAGCGCCCGATCGGGGAATGATTGTCCAGAATTGTCAGGAGCGGCATTGACTTCCCGCCGCGGGCACCGACATTCAGCGCAATAAAAATCCACAACCGCCTTTCAAGCAGCCGTTTTCAGCCATGCCATCCATTATCTCGATTGCCGGGGTGACCAAGACCTACGCCACCGGTTTCAAGGCCTTGAAGGAAATCAACCTCGACATCGAGCGCGGCGAGATCTTCGCGCTGCTCGGGCCGAACGGCGCCGGCAAGACGACGCTGATCTCGATCGTCTGCGGCATCGTCAACCGTTCGTCGGGCTCGGTCACCGTCGACGGTAACGACATCGGCAAGAACTACCGCGCCGCGCGCAGCCTGATCGGGCTGGTGCCGCAGGAGCTGACCATCGACGCCTTCGAGACCGTCTGGGCGACGGTCAACTACAGCCGCGGCCTGTTCGGCAAGCCGCCCAACAAGGCGTTCGTCGAGAAGGTGCTGCGCGACCTCTCGCTGTGGGAGAAGAAGGACGCCAAGGCGATCACGCTGTCGGGCGGCATGAAGCGCCGGCTGATGATCGCCAAGGCGCTGTCGCACGAGCCGCGCGTGCTCTTCCTCGACGAGCCGACGGCCGGCGTCGACGTCGAATTGCGCCAGGACATGTGGGCGATGGTGCGCCGGCTGCGCGAGGATGGCGTCACCATCATCCTGACCACCCACTACATCGAGGAGGCCGAGGCGATGGCCGACCGCGTCGGCGTCATCAACCGCGGCGAGATCGTGCTGGTCGACGACAAGGCCGAACTGATGCGCAAGCTCGGCCGCAAGCGGCTGATGCTGGAGCTGCGCAGTCCGCTCGCCGCCATCCCGGAGATCTTCTCGCGCTACGCGCTGGAGCTGTCGCCCAATGGCGATCAATTGACCTACACCTACGACAACCAGAGCGACCGGCCGGGCGTCGCCTCGCTGATGCGCGACCTCGATGCGGCGGGCATCCAGTTCCGCGACATCGACACGGAGAACAGCTCGCTGGAGGAGATCTTCGTCAACCTGCTGAGGCAAGAGCCATGAACCTGCGCGCCGTCTGGGCCATCTACCGGGTGGAAATGGCGCGCGCGCTGCGCACCGTGCTGCAGAGCATCATCTCGCCGGTGATCTCGACCTCGCTCTATTTCGTCGTCTTCGGCTCGGCCATCGGCTCGCGCATCACCGAGATCGACGGCATCAGCTACGGCGCCTTCATCGTGCCGGGGCTGATCATGCTGTCGCTGCTGACGCAATCGATCTCGAATGCCTCCTTCGCCATCTATTTCCCGAAATTCGTCGGCTCGATCTACGAGCTGCTTTCGGCGCCGGTGTCCTATCTGGAGATCGTCATCGCCTATGTCGGGGGTGCGGCGACCAAGTCGATCGTGCTCGGCCTGATCATCCTGGCCACCGCCTCGCTGTTCGTGCCGCTGCATATCGAGCACCCGTTCTGGATGCTCGCCTTCCTGGTGCTGACGGCGGTGACCTTCAGCCTGTTCGGCTTCATCATCGGCATCTGGGCGAAGAGCTTCGAGCAATTGCAGCTGGTGCCGCTGCTGATCATCACGCCGCTGACCTTCCTTGGCGGCAGCTTCTATTCGATCAACATGCTGCCCGGCATCTGGCGCACGGTGACGCTGTTCAACCCGGTCGTCTACCTGATCAGCGGGTTCCGCTGGAGCTTTTACGGCAAGTCGGACGTCTCGGTCGGCATCAGCCTCGGCATGACCGTGGTGTTCCTGGGCGTCTGCATCGCGATCGTCGCCTGGATATTCAGGACCGGGTATCGGTTGCGGAACTGACCGGCAGGTCAGATCGCCTTCACCAGCCGCAGCAGCCCCAGCATCTCGACAAGCGTCCCCCTGCGGAAGGCGACATAGGTCGGCTGTTCCTGGCCGTGAAAACGGCGCTTGAAGGCCGCCTGGCCCTGCAAATTGAACTTCGAGCGATTGATCCAGGCGGAGCCATAGGCGCGCTGGAAGGTGCTGCGCCAGAAGCTCGATTCGGCAAAGCCGCTGGCCTCGATGTCGACCAGCGGCGACAGACCCAGCGTGACGACGGACTTGCCCTCCTCGCGAAAGCGGTCGACGGCGAATTTGGTCAGGCCGATCTCGGCATGCGGCGTGGCGTCGATATGCTTGCGCTTGAAGGCGGTGGTGTAGCCGATGACCTTGCCGTCGCGGAACAGCGGATCGAAATCGAGCAGGGCGACCAGCTCGCCCTCCGGCCCATGCAGCACGAAGCGGCGCATGTCGGCGCCGAGATGGTCGGCGAAGGGCCGGTTGAGGAAGCCCATCTCCCAGCGCTTGACGATGCGCTCGCCGCGCCAGTTCTCCGACAGTCTGGCGATCTCGTCGAGGAAGATGTTGCGCCTGTCCTCCTCGAAGGAAAAACCCTTCTTCGACAGCCAGCGCTCGGAATAGCGCACCGTCTCGTTGCGCTTGCCGGAGAAATCGTGCGCGGGCAGTTGCAGCCTGGTGTCGATGCCGAGGCGATTGATGCGGTAGCCGAGACCGGCCAGCACCCGCGCGGTCTCGGCGCCGATCTGCACGAACCAGGGATCGCCTGCGGCCTCGACGAAGCGCTTGATATAGGCCGGCCGGTTGGGCGGATGGACCACCGGATCGCCGAGTGCGAAATGGTGCTTCATCTTGGTGCCGAAGGCGATGTAGCCGTCGCCATCGCTGAAATAGGACAGTTTCTGCTGCACGGCGGTGGAATAGGCGAGCGAGAAATCGCCATGCCGACGCACCAGCGCCAGGCGCTCGAGATGCGTCAGGTCGCGCCGCGGAACCTTGGGTGCTGCGCCTTCGAGAAACCTGTCAATGTGGATCCGCAGGGAGGGCATGAGGTTCCGCGTGCCGATAGATGGAGACCCGTCGACCCGCAGGCCCGAATCAGTCGCCTTGGCACGGTCAATCATACCGCGCAGGCGCCATATAGGATGCAATCGGCACCGACAGAAGGGGAAATCTCGGCCAAAGGGTGGCGACTGGGCAGGGCGCCATGCGCCATAATCGGCCGGATCGGCTCGGACCTTGAGGTGGCTGGTTTTGACTTTCCATGTGATGTTATATATCATGTTATCGTTTTGGCTGAACGAGCTGGATCATGGAAGACATCATACGGTCGCTTGGCTTTCTGTGCCTGGGCAGCAGGTTCAAGCGCATCGGCGAGCAGTTGCAGGCGGATACGCAGCGCGTGCTCGACGAGCTGGAGGTCCGGGTCCAGTCGAGCCAGTATCCGCTGCTCGCCGCGCTCGACAGGCTGGGGCCGCTGCCGGTCGGCGAGCTGGCGCAGTCGCTCGGGATCGCCCAGCCGGGCGTCACGCGCAGCGTGGCGCTGCTGACCGAACTGGGACTGGTCGAGGTCAGCCCGTCGAACGACGACCAGCGGCGCCGAATCGTCTCCCTCAGCCGCAACGGCCGGCGGCTGGTCGATGTGGCGAAGCGCGAAGTCTGGCCTCGCATCGAGAGGGCCGTTGCGGCTCTGTGCGCCGACCTGTCCGGGCCGCTGCTAGGCCAGCTCGCCGAAATCGAGGACCGCCTAGCCGCGTCTCCGCTCGACCGTCGCGTGGAAAAGGCCGTGAGTCCGGTGCGATGAACCACCTGCTCGACCGTCCCATCTGGAGCGCGCTCAGCTCGCGACATCAGTCCTTCGCGCAAGGCGACAGCCTGGCCAAGCGATACAGGCCGTCGATCGTTCCGTTCGCGGCCACCGCGGCGGACGACACCGCTAGCCTGGATGCGCTGGGCAGGCTAATTCCGCCGCTCGAAAGCTCAATCGTGGTCCAGGCGGACGCAATCGTCCTGCCCGCGGCGCTGTCCGCGATTTCGACCGCGTCGCTGGTTCAGATGATCGCCGAGCAGCCGGTGCAGGCCGTGTCCGACGAGCGCATCCGGCAGTTGACGCAGCACGATGCCGCCGAGATGCTCGCTCTGGCGGCGCTCACCAAGCCCGGCCCGTTCACGCTGGAGGCGTTGAGCCTCGGCGATTTCTGGGGCGTCAAGATCGACGGCAGGCTCGCGGCGATGGCCGGCGAGCGCATGAAGCAGCCTGGCTACACGGAGCTCAGTGGCGTGTGCTCGCATCCGGATTTCCGCGGCGGCGGCCTCGCCAGGCGGCTGTCCCTGTTCGTGGCAAATCAAATCATGACGCGCGGCGAAATCCCCTATCTCCACGCTTATGCCAGCAATGTCGCGGCCATCGGACTGTACGAGTCCATCGGCTTCCGGCTGAGAAGCATGATGAACATGGCCGTGGTTCAGCGCACCGGATAGGGCGCACCAGCGGCCGTTCTCGCGGACCTGACGCGTTTCACCGTTTCACGGAAACGGCGAACTGCTCCGTCTCTTTGTTTTGAGGCAATTTTTGACGGAAAACCGCTCACACTTTTCCTGGAATTGCTCTAGGCCGACTTTGGCTCAAGCCGCCGGAAGCCGACGGCTTCCATCAGCATGTCCTCTTCGACCATGCCGGCATTGTGCAGGGCGAGCAGGTTCAGGGCGATTTCCCGGGCTTCGGCCGAATCGGGATGCGCCTGGCGCCGCCGGCAGGCCTCGTCAAAGACGCGCTGCAGCCTGGCGATGTCGGCAGGCTTCAGCAGGCCACGGTCATAAACAGACTTTGGCATGGCAGTCTCCTGACAAGGACCTAGGGCGCCGCGCATAAATTGCCAATCTTTCCCGAAGCTTGACTGGTTCCTGAAGTGAAAAGGAGGGATCTCGGGGTGCCGAGATCCCTCCTTTGATCATGCAATGGGTCGAGATGACCGCAGGTCAGACGGCGATCTTGCCGCCGCCCTTTTTAGTGATGGCGACCACCGACGGCCGGACCGGCATGTCGGGCTTGAAGTCGGGCCAGCGGGTCGACAGGTCCTCATAGTAGGACGGACGGCCGAAGGCCTCCCAGTCCTCGCCGCCGTCGCCCGGATGCTGGACGGCGACGAAGGCGGTCTGGTCGTCCGGCGCGAACAGCGGGCCGCACATTTCGGCGCCGATCGGCACGCGGAAGAACAGCTTCGAGGTCGCCCGCGCCGCGCCTTCGGTGTCGACCGCCCACAGGCCGTCGGTGCGGCCGGTGGCCTTCGGACCCTGGCCGTCGGTGGCGACCCACAAACGGCCGGCCGAATCGACGGCGCAATTGTCCGGCATGCCGAACCAGCCATTGGCGGTGGTCGCGGTCGAGAAGGTGGCGCCGACCTCGGCCACCGAGGGATCGCCGCATTTCAGCAGCACTTCCCATTTGCCCTTGGCGGCAGCGAAGTCGCCCCCATCCTCCGATATCTCGATGATGTGGCCGAAGGCGTTCGACGCGCGCGGATTGGCGGCGTCGACCTGCTCCGCCTTGCGCTTCGAATTGTTGGTCAGCATGACATAGACCTTGCCGTTGGCGCCATTGGGCTGGATGTCCTCGGGGCGGTCCATCTTGGTGGCGCCGAGCAGGTCGGCGGCGCGGCGCGTCTCGATCAGCACGTCGGCCTGGCTGGCGAAGCCATTCTCGGCAGTCAGCGGGCCTTGGCCGAAGACGATCGGCATCCACTCGACCGTGCCGTCCTCGCCGAACTTGGCGACATGCAGCGTGCCGTCGTCGAGCAGGTCCTTGTTGGCCGCGAGGTCGTTGGCGTTGAACTTGCCGGTGGTCACGAACTTGTAGGCATAGTCGAAACGCTCGTCGTCGCCGAGATAGAAGACAACGCGGCCGTCCTTGGCGACGATCGATTCCGCGCCCTCATGCTTGAAGCGGCCCATGGCGGTGCGCTTGCGCGGCACCGATGCCGGATCATTGACGTCGACCTCGACGATCCAGCCGAAGCGGTTGGCCTCGTTCGGCTCCTTGGCGAGGTTGAAGCGGTCGTAATGCGCGCCCCACTCATAGGCGCCTTCCGGAATGCCGAGGCGCTTGTAGTTGGCGGCTTCCTTGTGGCCTTCCGGCAATTCGCCGGAGAAATAGCCATGGATGTTCTCCTCGGCCATGACATAGGTGCCCCAGGGGGTGACGCCGCCGGCGCAGTTGTTGAAGGTGCCGATGACCTTGGTGCCGGAGGGATCGGCATTGGTCTTGAGGCGGTCGTGGCCGGCGGCCGGGCCGGCAAGCTGCATCTCGGTGTTGGAGGTGATGCGGCGGTTGAGCTTGCCGTCGCGCACCACCTGCCACTTGCCGCCGTCCTTGCGGATCTCGACGATGGAGCCGCCATGGGCCGCCATCTCGACGTCGACTTGCTCCTTGCTGAGCGGCGCCACCTCGGCTGCCTTCTTGCCGTCCTTGTCGACGATCTTGACGATGCCGGGGAACATCAGATGCGGGTTGGTGTATTCGTGGTTGACCACCAGCAGGCCGTGCTCGGCAGAGCCGTCGATCGGGATATAGCCGACATAGTCGTTGTTGTAGCCGAACTGTTTTGCCTGGGCCTCGGCCGTCTGCTTTGCCGGGTCGAATTCCGGCGAGTCGGCAAACAGCGGATCGCCCCAGCGCAACAGCACGTCGGCATCGTAGCCCGGCGCGACATGGTGCTTGTCGTCGATGCCGGCCTCCAGCTCGTCGAAGGTGAAGGCCGAGGCCTCGGCGGCGCGGGCATCGTCGGCGGCGACGAGCGCCAGCGGGCTGACCGTGGCGGCGATGGCCGAAACGGCCAGCGAACCCTTCAGGAAACCACGGCGCGAGAAGCGCGCGGCGATGATCTCGCCCATGGTGCGGTTGTCGGTGGGATTGACGGCCGGGCCGTCATTCTCCTCGAGCTGGCTGGTTCGGAAACCGGCGTCAGGGGAGCGGTGGTCGGACATGAGCTTTCCTCTGGCTTCTTGGCTGGAGCATGTGACCTGTCGACCCCTATAACCGCTGGATCACATTTTCGTGACACCCGGCGCGTTTTCGGCAGTTTATTTGCCGGCTCATGAACAGCGCCTGTCCCGTCGGCCGGCACTCGTGGCCATCATCGCTCGCGCATGATTTCAAAATATCGCATCGGTCGGCACCGATCATGGTGGCCGGGACGCATTTTGCGACATCCGGCTTCGATCCTGTCGGAGCGGGGCGCTGGTCAGGCGCGGTCTGCTTGACGGCCTCGCGCGCTTCGGAAACAAGGACTGCGGCACGTGTGGCGATGGCGGCAATTGGAGAAATGAACCGTGAGTTTCTGGGGACTGGTGCAGCTTGGCGTTTCGACCGTGATCTTCCTGCTCGCGGCGACCGCGGCCAAGCAATGGGGGCTGGCGCCGAGCCTCGGCAAGATCGTGCTGACGCTGGCGCTCTATTCGCTGGGCAATCTGATCATGCTGAGGCTGATCCGCGAATTCGGCATGTCGGTGTCGTTCAGCCTGTCGGCGGTGATACAGCTGGTGTCGGTGAACGTCGTCGCGCTCGCCTTCTTCGGCGAGAAGGTCAATGCCCTGCAGGCGACCGGCATCGTGCTGGCGATCGCCGCCGTGGCGCTGATCACGCTCGGGCCCTATATGCAGCGACTCTAAGGCGGTTCAGCGTTTCATGGAATCGCCGAGCCGCCCCGAGTTTTGTTTTGACGCAATTCCTGACGGAAAACCGCTGCGCACTTTTCCTGGAATTGCTGTAGGTCCCGCCCGATGAAATCCGCCGCGGTCGCGTTCTTCAACAAGATCGAGTTTCCGGTGCTTCTGGCCGGGCTGGTGGTCGCCTTCGGGCTGTGGGGCTTCGTCGAATTGATGGAGGCGGCGCACGCCACCACGCCGCACGCCTTCGACACCGAGATCCTGCTCGCCTTCCGCCAGGCTGGGCAACCCGACCACCCGATCGGGCCGCTGTGGCTGCAGGGGGCGATGCGCGACATCACCAGCCTCGGCAGCACCAGCGTGCTGGTGCTGATCACCGCGGCGGTGATCGTCTACCTGCTTTTGATCCGCAGGCCGGGGTCGGCGCTACTTATCTTCGTCGCGGTGGCCGGCGGACAGGTGCTGTCCAGCCTGCTCAAGGCCGGCATCGACCGGCCGCGCCCGGAACTCGTCTCGCACCTCGTCGACGAGACGTCGCTCTCCTTCCCGAGCGGCCATGCCATGCTGTCGGCGGTCACCTACCTCACGCTCGGCTCGCTGGCGGCGCGCTTCCTGCCGGACCGCACGACCAAGATCTTCGTGCTCTGCCTCGCCGTGCTGATCACGGTGCTGGTCGGCATTAGCCGCGTCTATCTCGGTGTCCATTGGCCGTCCGACGTGCTCGGCGGCTGGTGCGCCGGCTTCGCCTGGGCCATGCTGTGCTGGCTGGTGGCGCGGTTCCTGCAGCGGCGCCATGCGGTGAGCGACAGTGAGTGAGTATGTTTTATCCATACTCAATGATGCTTGAAACATCATGATGTTTGTATTATCCATTGATACTGCAGACTCAGACAAGGGTTCTGGCCGATGATCACCGCCCAGCAGATGCGCGCCGCGAGGGCGCTGGCCGGCATCGATCAGAAGACGCTGGCCGAGCGCGCCGGGGTTTCGCTTCCGACCATTCAGCGCATGGAGGCGAGCGACGGCGTCGTCAGGGGCGTGGTCGACACGCTGATGAAGGTCATCCAGGCACTCGACGAGGCCGGGGTGGAACTGATCGGCGAGAACCAGGCCAGCGAGCGCGGCGGCCGGGGCGTGCGCCTCAAGCCGGTCGTATCGCAGAACCCGCAAGGCTGAGTCGCGTAATAGTCGCGACGGCGACCGCCGACATGCTGCCGACGATCCCCGCCGCCTTCGAGACGCGGAAGGCAGTCCATGGATCAGGCCCGGCGGGCAAACCACCAGCAGGCACGGCCGACATTTGCCGAACTGTTCACCCCAAAGCTGGTGACGGTGCTGCGTGAGGGCTACTCGCTAGCACACTTCAGGACCGACGCGATTGCCGGGCTGACGGTCGCCATCGTGGCGCTGCCGCTGTCGATGGCGATCGCGATCGCCTCCGGCGTGACGCCCGAGCGCGGCCTCTACACCTCGATCGTCGGCGGCTTCATCATCTCGGCGCTCGGCGGCAGCCGCTTCCAGATCGGCGGCCCGGCAGGCGCCTTCATCGTGCTGGTGGCGGCGACGGTGGCGCGCGTCGGCGTCGACGGGCTGCTGCTGGCAACGATGATGGCCGGCGTCTTCCTGCTCGCTATCGGCTATCTGAGGCTCGGCACCTACATCAAGTTCATCCCCTATCCGGTGACCGTCGGCTTCACCGCGGGGATTGCCGTCATCATCTTCTCCGGCCAGATCACCGAGCTGTTCGGGCTGACGCTTGCCGGCAAGGAGCCGGGGCCGCTGGTGCCGAAACTGATGGCCCTCAGCGAGGCGGCCGGCACGATCAACCCGGCCGCGACCTTCGTGGCGGTGCTGACCATCGCGACCATTGTCTTCCTCAAGCGCTGGCGGCCGAAATGGCCGGCGATGCTGATCGCCATCGGCCTGGCCTCGCTGGTCGTGGCGCTGTTCGCGCTGCCGGCCGAAACGATCGGCACGCGCTATGGCGGCATCCCGCGCAGCCTGCAGTGGCCGGCCTTTCCGCCCATCAGCATCGACAGGATGGTCGACGTCCTGCCGGATGCGGTGGCCTTCGCGCTGCTCGGCGCGATCGAATCGCTGCTCTCCGCCGTGGTCGCCGACGGCATGACCGGGCGGCGGCACCGCTCCAATTGCGAGCTTGTGGCGCAAGGCTTCGCCAACATCGCGTCGGCCCTGTTCGGCGGCATCTGCGCCACCGGCACGATTGCCCGCACCGCCACCAATGTGCGGGCCGGCGCGCATGGGCCGGTCGCGGGCATGGTGCATTCGGCGATCCTGCTGGTGCTGATGCTGGTGGCGGCGCCGCTGGCCAGCTACATCCCGCTGGCCGCGCTTGCCGGCGTGCTGGCGGTGGTGTGCTGGAACATGTTCGAGAAGCAGGCCTTCGCGACGCTGCTCCGCACCTCCCGCGGCGATGCGCTGGTGCTGATGGCGACCTTCCTGATCGTCGTCTTCCGCGACCTCACCGAGGGCATCGTGGTCGGCTTCGCGCTGGGCTCGATCCTGTTCATCGACCGCATGGCCAAGTCGATCGCCGTCGAGGCCGATCAGCCGCTGGTGCCGGACGACATCGCCGACCGCGCCAGCATCTATGATTCCAGCGAGGCGAGCGATGCCGACACCGTCGTCTACCGCATCTCGGGCGCCTTCTTCTTCGGCGCCGCCTCGACCGTCGGCACCGTGCTCGACCGCATCGCCGACCAGAGGAGGAACTTCATCCTCGACTGCTCGGCGGTGCCGTTCTTCGATTCCACCGCCGCCAACGTCATCGAGGGCGCGGCGCACAAGGCGAGGCGCGCCGGCGTGCGCTTCATCATCGCCGGCGCCGCCCCGCAGACGCGGCGCATGCTGATCAACCACGGCGTCAAGCGACCGCTGGTCACCTATGCCGCCTCGATCCGCGACGCGCGGGCGCAGCTCAAGGCGCCCGACGGCTGATCGCTGAGCGGGCGGCCTCGACCCGAGCCGACCGCCCGACGGCCTCAATCGAGGCTGAGCGCGGCGACCTCGCCCTCGTTCATCAGCGGCACGAAGATCGTTTTGCCGTCGGCGCCGATGTCGGCGCTGCCCGGCTTGAAGGTGGCGAAGGCCTCCGGCTTGCCGCCATCCTTGTAGCGATAGAGCGTGCCGGTCATGTAGGCGGTGGCGTAGATGCTGTCGCCGATGGCGACGACGCCATCGAGGTCGGCGAATTTTTCCGCGCCGGGCAGCGGCGAGATCGCCTTGCTGGCGAGGTCGACCGAAAGCAGGCCGCCCGGCTCGGCGGTGCTGAAATCGGGCTTTATCCCCTTGCCCCAGGAGGCGACGATCAGCCTGCCGCCGTCGGCGAAGATGCCGTTGGGCGAGGCAAGCAGCGCGTCCTTGACGAACAGCTCCGGCCTGTCGCCGTCGATGCGGTAGATGGTGTCGGCCAGCATGTCGCTGACATAGATCTTGCCCGCGCTGTCCGCCGTCATGTCGTTGAGGAAGACGGCATTCGGCACGTCGATGCTGGCGACCAGCTTGCCGCTGGCCAGATCGACGACGCGGACCTTGGTGATGTCGGCGACGTAGAGCTTGCCGCCCGAGAGCGCCATGCCCTTGGGCGCGTCCATGCCGTCGGTCCAATGCCGGGCGACGAGCTTGCCGTCGAGCGACAGCACCGACAGATAGCCGTTGCCGTCGGCCTCGCCGGGATTGCCGGCGATGTTGGAGACGATGATGCGCTTGTTGGCGGCATCGAAGAGCGCCGATTCCGGCTGCTCGAAGCCCGAGGCGCGCCAGATTTCGCCGGCCTCGGCGATTGGCGTCATGGCGGCGAAGGCGAGGATGGTCGAAACGATGAGGGTTTTCATGACTGGTCTCCTGCAATGACGGACGGAGAGCTAGGTTTTTCGATACTTTTCCGGAAGGCCTCTTCCAGCTAGTATCGACAATCGATACGAAATTACGCTGACGAGGTGCATTCCATGAATGGTCCGATCTTCGAGGCCCTGAAACGGACGCTGAAGGCGAAGGGCCTGACCTATCGCATGCTGGCCGAGCGCATGGGCGTTTCCGAGCCGACGGTGAAGCGTATCTTCCATGAGAAGAACTGCAAGCTCGACCGCCTGGTCGAGATCTGCGCCGCCGCCGATGTCGAGCTCGAAAACGTGCTCGGCTCGATGAACCGGGGGCCGGGGCCGGCCAACCACGTCGCGCCGGAGATCGAGCGCAAGCTGGCGGCGCGGCCGGCGCTGCTGTTCGTCTTCATCATGCTGTCGGAGAAGTTCACGCCGCAGGGCATCATGCGCTCGCAAGGGCTGAGCGAAGCCTCGATGTACCTTTACCTGCGCGACCTCGAGGCGCTCGGCCTTGTCGAGATCGGGCGCGGGCTTTCGGCGCGGCTGCTGGTCGAGACGCCGATCCAGTGGAATTTCGATGGACCGCTGAGGCCGCTGTTCGAGATGACCAACAAGAATTTCATCGGCTGGGCGATCACCCATCTGGAGCGCGAGGCGAGTTTCGTCAGCTTCTCGCGGCGGATGCGGCCGGAAACGGCGCAGATGGTGCGACGCGAGGCGGAGGAGCTGGCCGAGCGCGCAAAACTGCTTGCCCACCACGACCAGCACACGACGCCCGAGGACCAGCTCATCGGCTACAAATGGACCTTTGCCTTCGGCGCGACGCCGTTTCCGGCGATCATGCCGATCGGGCCGCATGCGCGCGATGCCGGGGCCGCGGCTCCCGCAAAGGGACGCCGACCCTTGCCGGCCTGATACTTGCCCCTGGACCGGGGTTGCGCACAGCGATGCCGACGGCGCAGCCGGTGCTTCAAAAATGAAGCCACATTCATGATAGGATTCGCGGATTGATTTGCCAGACCTCCGGGTTTTGCCCAACGCGCGACCCGTCCCCGTGACACCGAAGTGATCCCATGTCGACCGCACCAACACTTGAACTTCGCCGCTTTTCGCGCCTGAAAAACTTGCGGGAGCGCGCAGAACGCCAGGGGGCTGCATTGCAGTTCTGGGCGCGTACGGCATCGCTTGCCGCGATCTCCTGCTTCTTTTCATTGATCAGCCGCTGGGATGCCTCGCTACTCTTCGTGCTGGCGGGACTGGTGCTGTTCCAACTCGTCGGCCTGATCCAGTTTCTCTTTGTGCGCCGTCGCACGGCGCCATGGTGGATCGGCTACGTCGTCGGTACGCTGGACATCATTCTGTTGACCGTGCTGCTGATAACGCCCAACCCGTTTGCCCAAGAGGTCGCGCCGGCCGCGATGCAACTGCGCGAAGGCAGCTTCAAATTCCTGCTGATTTTCGTATGCCTTGGCGCGCTGACCCTTTCGACTCGACTGGCGCTCTATCTGGGCGCGCTCGCGGCCTTGACGTGGGCGATCGGGGTGGGATGGGTGATTGTTCATCCGGGTACCGTCATTCCGGCGACGAACCTCTATTCACTGCCGCTGACAGAGCGACTGAACCTCTATCTCAACCCCAATTTCGTCGACACGTTCGCGCAGGCGACCAACGTTCTGGTCGTGCTGATTATCGGCGCGATCATGGCGCTGGTCGTCTCGCGTTCCCGACATCTGTCGGAAGACTATGTCAAGGCAGAGCGCGCCCGCGCCAATCTCGCCCGGCATTTTTCGCCCAACGTGGTCGACCAGCTCGCCACCGATGACGAACCCTTCGGCCCGGTCCGCCGCCAGGAAATCGCGGTGCTGTTCGCCGACATCGTCGGCTTCACCCACTATTCCGAGGATCATCCGGCCGAAGCTGTGTTCGAACTTCTGCGTCAGTTCCACCGTCGCATGGAGCAGGTCGTTTTCGACCACCATGGCACGGTCGACAACTATATCGGCGATTGCATCATGGCGACATTCGGGGTTCCGCAAGCCAGCCATGACGACGCGACCCGGGCCATCCAGTGCGCTGGAGCGATGATCGCCACTCTCGGAGACTGGAATGTCCAGCGTGTGTCCAGGGGATATCCGCCGCTGGACGTCCGGATCGGCGTCCAGTACGGCGCGGTCGTCCTCGGCGCGGTCGGCAGCGAGCGCAATCTGTCCGTCGCAGTGGTGGGCGACACCGTCAACGTCGCCAGCCGTTTGCAGGCGCTCTGCCGTGAGCTTCAGGCGAGTATCTGCTTTGGGTCGCGACTGATCGAGGCCGCGAAGGCGGAATCGCCCACGACACAGTTGAACGCGCGCGATCATGGGCCGGTGAGCATCCGCGGCCGGGACGAACCGGTCCATGTCTGGGTCGGACACAGAGCCGAAAACCAGGGCGCCGTTGCGGTTTCGGCGTGACTCAGACCAGGCCGAAAGCCATCACCTGTCTGAAGCGATTGCTCCCGCCTCTGCGGCTTCGGCGTCCACTATAGCGTCGCCCCACGCGACCGCCCGGTAGTCGAAGCCATATTCCAGCGTCGGCTTGACGATGCGGAAGAAGGGCGACAGGTCGAAATCGCGCGGCGTGTAGAGCGAGTGGTGGCGGATGTGCAGGATTTCGCGGCGCATGTAGCTCGACTGCGCCGAGGCGCGTCCGGGGGCGCGGGTGATCTCGGGCAGGATCGGATAGCGGATCTGGCCATAGGCTTCGGCGATCAGCGTCGAGCAGATCGCCCGCGTCGGATCGCCGGACCCGAAGGCCAGCATGCGGCGACGCCAGCGCACCGGCACCGGCGGCGTCGGCAGGAAGAAGCGCAGCATGTCGAAGATGTTCTTGAGATCGTATCGCAGGCCGAGCTTGCCGATCATGAAGGCGACGACCTTGTCGCGGTCTTCCGGCGTCAGCCCGCTCGCCCGGCAGATGCGGGTGTTGTAGGTGCGGTAGCGCGACAGCGGCACGGCGACACAGCCTTCGCCGAGCGTGACTTCGATCAGGCGCGGCCGCTCCGAACCGTCCGCGGGCGCGGGCAGAGCGTCGCCGACATAGAAGGCGGCATGCGACCAAGTCGACTGGGTCAGGTATTTGATGACCGCCGAGATCTTCTGGTTGCCTTCGATGAGCAGGATGTCGCCCGGCTCGAGCGCGCGGCGCAGCGTCTCGGCATCGGAAGGCGTGTAGGGCTCATAGCCCGACGATTCGTCCTGCAGCCGGCCGGCAAGCCAGCGGCCAAGGCGGTCGAGAAGCGTGTCGGCCGGCGCGGTCATGGTAGAGCGTGCTTAGCACGGGCCGGCGGGGAAGTGCCAGCGCGGGAGGCTGGCTCCCCCTTCTCCCTGGTGGGAGAAGGAAAAGCGGTCAGCCGGCGGCCGCGGCGAGATCGTCCGGGGCGCCGGCGAGATCGTCGCGGGCCTTGCGGGCGAGCTTCCTGGTCGAGCGCTTGGGGCTGTCGCCGAACAGCTCGGTCGCATCGGCAAGGCACGACTTCCTGAGGCTCTTCTCCGAGCGCTTCAGGAGCTTGGCCAGAAGCCTGGTGTCCTCGGGCGGCCCGAGCGGCTCGCCATCGGCATCGAGCAGCGTGCGCATGACGAAAACATCATGCAGATCGCCCAGCCTTTCGCCGAGCGAATCGACCGCCTTGCGGCGGGACTTGATCGGGGTCGGCCACAGCCGGCCGAGCAGCGACAGGTGCATGCTGTGGGTCTTGGCCGCCTTGCGCAAATCGTGGAAATCGTCGGCCTCGCCGCGCGAGCCTGCCTTGTCCACCGCCTTGCGCGCCCGCCGCAAGATGGCGCGGGCGCCTTCGGCGAGAATGTCGGCGGCCTGTTCGGGCTCTCGCTGCCCGACCAGCCCGAAC